>JALXAG010000001.1 GCA_026992315.1 Sneathiellales bacterium
CCGCCGGTGGGTTTGCGCGTGCCCACCAGCAATCGCGCCAGAGTGGATTTTCCCGCCGCCGAGGGGCCGATCACGGCCACCGCCTCGCCCGGGGCGGCATCGAAGCTGACCCCCTTGAGGATGGGGCGGGGAACACCGGGCAACATCAGCGAGGCCCGCTCGACCGCCAGATAACCCTTCGGGTCGGGCAGCTTCATGCCATGGCCGCGCGAAAACGGCGCCGCAAACAGTTTTTCCAGACGCTGCCAGGCGGCGCGCATGCCGACGAACTGGCGCCAGGCACCCATCGCCTGCTCCACCGGGGCAAGAGCCCGGGACATGATGATCGAAGCACCGATCATCGCACCGGCGGTCATCTGTTCCTGCAACACCAGCAGGGCACCGAGACCGAGCACCGCAAGCTGCAGCACCAGACGGGCGAATTTCGAGGCCGCGGTCAGCAGGGCGCCGTTATCGGCCGCCTTCGTCTGCAGGGACAGGGCCGCATCGCTTTCCCGGAACCAGCGGCGCAGCAATCCCGGTGTCATGCCCATGGCATCGACCGCTTCGGCATTCCGCGCTGCCGCACCGGCCATCGCCGCCGCCTTGCGCGACAATTGCCCGGCGGCGTTCAAAGCGCGCCGGGTCGCGAATTCATTGAGCAGGGCCAGGATGAAAAGCAGCACCGCCCCGATCACCGCCACCCCGCCCAGCAGCGGATGCAGCATGGCAATCGCCAGCAGATATACCGGCATCCAGGGCGTATCGAACAGGGCATTCATCGCCGGGCTGGAGAAAAAGGCCCGCACGGTTCCCAGATCCTGCAGTGCCTGCACCGCCTGTGACGAACCGGAAAGAGAGGCCTCGATCACCCGTTCCAGTGTCGGCAGGGACAAGCGACGTTCGAACCAGACGCCGACGCGGGTCATGATGCGCGCCCGGGCCACATCGAGCAGCGACATGGCCAGCAGCGCCGCCAGGGCAATGACCACCAGCAGCAACAGGGTGTTGACATTACCGCTGGGCAATACGCGATCGAACACCTGCATCATGAACAGCGACACCGTCAGCTGCAGCACATTGATGAACAGGCTGAAAAAACCGGCAAAAAACAGGGTGCGACGGCAGGCGGCCCGCACCCGGGCGAACAGATCGGCCGGATCGGCTGCCTCCCGCCCCGGCGGGGTGCTGCCGGAAGGGGCGGCGGAGGCGGCCGGTTTTTCTCGCGCGAAGGTCACTGATCACACCGTTTCATCTGAACGGATCCATGGCTGCAGTAAAATCGTTATGTCATCCATAAGGCGCAGGAATTAAAAAACAATGATCAAACGGGCGGAAGAGGCAAATAAATGTCCTGATCTCAGCGCTGCGCCTCCTCTTCAGGTACGTGGCTACGGCAGAACGCGGCGGTCCTTTATGGTGAACGAAGATTAACCTTGTCGCTTTACCTGCTGGCAAGACTCCGCCGCTTAGGCTGAAGTCATACTTTCACAAACCCGCAAGGCCGCGCATGTCCGCCAGCAACCGCAGCAATACCGCCCCCAAGGAACAGCGCCGCTATCGCCGCAGCGCCGTTTCCCTGCCGGCGACCCTTATCGCGGGCGATCTGCAGCTCGATTGTCTGGTGACCGATCTCTCCCAGCTCGGCGCCCGTATCGAGCTGGCGCAAAGTTTTCCCGTCGAAGGCGAAGTCATCCTGCATATCGGCGGACTCGCCCGTTATCATGCCCGGGCGATATGGCAGCAGGGCCGCTTGCTCGGCCTCGGCTTCAGCGATCCCGATACATTATCGGCCCTGTTCTGAGCCGCTGCCGCCGCGGTTCCGCTGCCCTGACCTCGGCAATATCCGCCGCCGTTTGCGCATAGAGCCTCTCGGCCTCGCGGCGTTCGGCAGCGGACATCCTCTTTTCCAAAGCCGCGCGGGCCTCCTGCGCAAGCGGATGACCGCCTTCCGCCGCCAGACGCAGCCACATATCGGCCAGCGGCAGATCGGCAACCACTCCCACACCATCGCGATAGCGGGTACCAAGCTGGAACTGCGCCGTGACATGACCCTGACGGGCGGCCTTGTTGAACCAGGTCAGCGCAAGCGCCTCATCCTTCACCCCCGCCAGGCCGTAGGCATAGACCGTGCCAAGCAGGAACTGGGCATCGCGATTGCCGGCGCGGGCCGCCTGGGCGTAGAGTTTCAGGGCGCGGGCGCGGTCCTTGGGCACGCCGCGCCCTTCCATATACAGACTGCCGAGATTGACCATCGCCGCCGCCAGCCCCTGATCGGCGGCGCGCTCGTACCACATCCGCGCCAGGGCATAGTCCTGTTCCACCCCCCGGCCCTTTTCATAAAGCAGGCCGAGATTGTTCTGCGCATCGCGATGGCCGGCTTCCGCCGCCTGGCGGTACCAACGAACCATTTCGGCATCTTCTTCCTCGCTGATGCCGTTGCGTTCAAGCGCCAGGGCCAGATTGTACATACCGTTGACATGGCCCTGTTCGGCCGCCTTGCGATACCACAGAATTGCCGCGGCCGGGTCGGCCCTTACGCCGCGTCCCTCCTCATAGAGCACCCCGAGATTGTTCTGCGCATCGGCCAGCCCCTGTTTCGCCGCCAGCTCGTACCATTTGAAGGCTTCCCGATCGCTCTGGGGCACGCCATGGCCGTTGAAATAGAGATTGCCGAGATTGAACTGCGCTTCGGCGAAACCGGCCTCTGCCGATTTGCGGTACCAGCGGGCCGCTTCCTTATAGTTCTGCTGCACACCGCGGCCCAATTCATACATCAGGCCAAGATTGTTTTCCGCCTGGATATGCTCCTTTTCCGCCGCCAGCCTGTACCAGTAGACCGCCTCGGCATCGTCCTGATCGACACCGATACCTTCCAGATACATGTTGCCCAGGTTATTGGCCGCTTCCGGAATATCGAGATGCGCCGCCCGCTTATACAGGGCTGCCGCCTCGGCGAAGTTCTGTTCCACCCCCCGCCCCTGAACCAGCATATTGGCCAGATTGAACATCGCCTGCGGCGAACCCGCATCGGCGGCGCGACGGTACCAGCGGGCCGCCGTGATATCGTCGGCGGGAACGCCATAGCCGAATTCATACATCAGGCCGAGATTGAACTGGGCATTGACATCGCCGCGTTCGGCCAGCTTCTCATACAGCTTCAGGGCCTTGGCAAACTGCCGCTTTCTGAAGGCTTGGCCGGCTTCCGTCGCGATATCCTGCTGCGCCGCCGCCGGCCTGGCCGCAACCGTCGCAATCCCCGATACCGCAAGGGCAGCAGCCAGTGCACCGGCCCTGAATCTTCTTTTCATCACCATCCCGTATTCCGGTCTTCTCCGCCTGCACGCATAGCTGTTCCCTTAATTCAGGAAACCGTCCTCTTCCGCGCATATAACCGATACAGCCCCTAGCATGTTTTCCCGATAAAGGTCCATGCCACAACCGGCGCAGAAACGGTTCTGTTACAGAATTATATATTCTGTAACAACCAACGCATGGCCGCATCCGGACATCCCATGCCCTGCGGCAGTATTCTGGCTTTACGGCCCTGCTTATGATACGATTATCTTGGAATTTGTATCAAAGGTGCCTGCACCGATGAAGACGCTCTATCTGGAAAAATCCATCCCCGCACGCAATTGCCAGCGCTATTACCGGCTGGAAGCCGCCCCCGACCTGTTCGGCCATTGGGTATTGCGCCGCGCCTGGGGGCGGATCGGGCAGGCCGGGTGTGAAAGATGCCAGTCCTTCACCGACCGGAATGCGGCGATGACCGCCCTGAACAAGCTGTGCCGGCGTAAAATCGGCCGGGGTTATGTTCTCTCATGAACATATCCGCCCCCTCCCCCTCTCCCGCCAGTCTCTTCGATCATACCGGACGGCGGAAATACCTCACCGGTGAGGAACGGCTTCGCTTTCTCGCCGCCGCCGCCCGCGCCGATCGGCGGATACGCACCCTGTGCATGACCCTGACCTTTACCGGCTGTCGCATTTCCGAGGCATTGGCCCTGACCCCCGGGCGGATCGATATGGACGGCGGCCTGATCGTGTTCGAAACGCTGAAAAAACGCCGTCACGGCGTCTTCCGTGCCGTTCCGGTGCCGGGGGAACTGACCGAAGCGCTCGACCTCGTTCACGGCATCCGCGAAAGCCGCCGGCGCAACCGTGAGGACAGCCTTCTCTGGCCGATCAGCCGCATGACAGCCTGGCGACAGATCACCGCCGTGATGAAGGCGGCCGGAATCCGCGGTCCGCAGGCAAGCCCCAAGGGCCTGCGTCACGGCTTTGGCGTTGCCGCCATCGAGGCCGGCATTCCTCTGAACATGCTGCAGAAATGGCTGGGGCATGCCCAGCTATCCACCACCGCCATCTATGCCGAGGCCATGGGGGAAGAGGAAATGGCCCTGGCCCGACGGCTGTGGCAATCCTAAAAAATACCGCCGGAAACACCACAAAACATGCCGAGCCCGATACCCCTGCCGGGCCGGATCGGCGGCCCGTCCGTGGCAAAACGCCGTTTCCGGCCCATACACAACAGCTGATCACAATATACGGTTACATATGTATACGCGTATACTGTTTTATCGTTACCCTTGCACACGGTCACAAGGGGATTTAAGGTATACGCGTTTTCTTGCATATGGGTATGAATGTATACGCGTATACAATGAAGAAGTGCGATATATCGTTACCCCATGCATCGGATTAGCCAGATAACCGGAACCTGAAACCTCAAACGAACCATGGCAAACAGGAAGCGACGCGATGCATGTCATATCCTTCATCACCCAGAAAGGCGGCAGCGGTAAAACCACCCTGGCCATCAACTGTGCCATCGAGGCCGAGCGCCGGGGCAAGCGGGTGCTGCTGCTCGATATGGATCCGCAGGGTTCGGCCGAATCCTGGTACCTGGACCGCGAGCAGGAGACCCCGGCGCTTGCGCGGATCGCCGCGCGGGAACTCGAACCCGCCATCTCCGCAGCGCGCGAACGGGGCTTCGATCATGTGCTGATCGATACCCCCGGGCGCGACGATGCCGCCACCGCGGCCGCGGTACGGGCTTCTGATTTCATCATCATTCCCTGCCGCCCCACACCAGGCGACATGAAGGCCACCCCGCCGACCGTCGCCACCGTCCGTCGCCTCAACAAGCAGGCCTGTTTCGTCCTTACCCAAACACCGCCGCGCGGCGGACGCATCCGCGAGGCGGAAACCGGCCTGTCGATGCTTGGTATGGTCAGCCCCGTGCGCATTGTCCTGCGCACGGCCTATCAGGATGCCCAGGGCGCAGGCCTCGGCGTTGCCGAATACGAGCCACAGGGCAAGGCAGCGCAGGAAGTCGCCCAGCTCTGGACATGGATCACCCGCAAGATGGAGAAACTGCATCATGAGCCGCAAGCGCACATCGCTTAGCGCCGTTCTCGGCCCCATCGGCAGCACGCCCTCGGCCAACGCGGCCGAAACCGCAACCGCCGCCGATCCGTCCAGACAGCGGAAATCGCCGCCCCGGCGTCCCGGCATCAAGCAGCAGACTGCCTATCTTCCCGAGGCCGTTCACGAACAGCTGCGCCTGCTTGCCTTCGAAGAACGTCGCAAGATGCATTCCTACATCATGGAAGGGCTGGATATGGTCTTTCGCGCCCGCGGTCTGCCTTCGATCGCGGAACTGACCGAAGACGGCAACGGGAAAAGCGAAACAGAGGGATAGAATTTTTACGCCTGCCGCTCTCAGGAGAAAAGAATAACAGCCTCACTGTTTGCAAGTATACGCGTATACCATTGCCCATCCGCCCGAATTCAGGGCGCATAGGATGGTATTATCCTTTAGTATTATATTTCTACCAATGATAGTTTTCTGCCCGTTGTACACCTATACAGGAGGCAGATGTGACTGTCGGAGTTCAGGAAAACCCGCGTGAGAAACTTGTTGTAAACGGGCCAGATGAATTCAAGAAAATGCCGGAGGAGTATCAGAATCTGGTGATCCGGCAGATGCTCGTCCATACGGAGGGCGAACTGTCCGGCGCCGATGACTTCATCCAGCTTTTCTATCCGATGACCGACGACCCTTACGAGAAATTCGTCTGCTGCGAACGCGGCGCCGAGGAAGTCGATCATTACATGCGCGGCGCCAAGATTCTTCACGATCTCGGTGTCGACACGACCTTCATGCTGAAAACACCGCTGCAGGAACGTCAGCTTTACGGAACCGAAGCGGTCAAGGACATCAATACCTGGGCGGAGAGGGGATTCTTCTCCTTCCTCGGCGAGGCGGCGGTGCTCGAGCAGCTCAAGGAAATGCTTGAAAGTTCATACAAGCCGATTGCTGAAATGGCGGTACCGGTGATCAAGGACGAAAAAGTCCATGTCGCCCATGGTTACCGCATCATCCGCGATATGTGCCAGACCGAGGAAGGCCGCGCCGAAGCCCAGACGGCCCTGAACCGCATGTGGGCCGTGGCGCTCGATGTTTTCGGAAAATCGGATTCGGAACGCTCGAAGCTCTATCTCAAATGGGGCCTGCGTAAATACAGCAACGAGGAGGCCCGCCAGCGCTTCATCAAGATGGCGGCACCGAAGCTCGAAGCCCTCGGCCTGACCGTTCCCGACAATATCAAGGGCCGCAAGTTTCTCTGAGTCCCCACCGCATAACGGCAGTGCCTCCGCTCCCGTCAGGGGAGGGGCAGGCCTGCCGGATGCAGAGCCGTGTCTTTTGCCCGCCGATGGATCCGGGCATATTGCAACGAAAGACAGATCATGACCGTTGTAACTGCAGAAACCGTCTCCACCCCGTCCCGCCGCAACGCGTTGCTCTCCCTGTTGGGAAACGACCAGGATCTTTATCGGCGCTTCTGCCGCATCCGCGATTTTTCCCGCAAGGTACGGGCCAGCGAATATCACATCACCAATGCCTGCAACATCCGTTGCAAGGGCTGCTGGTTCTTCGTGCATGAATTCGATAAAAAAACCCGGGATCTGAAGGATATCGCCGCCATCCGCGATTTTGTCCGCCGTCAGCGCGATGAGCAGGGAATCACCGCCGGCATTCTCATCGGCGGCGAACCGGCGGTGGTACCGGATCGGGTCAGCGTCTTCGTCGAGGAGCTTGATTACGTCACCATCTCCACCAACGGCCTGAAAAAACTGCCCATGGAGGGCTTTGAGCGGGTATCGGTGCTGATTTCGCTCTTCGGTGGCGGCCGTCTCGACGACGAGCTACGGGCAATCAAGCCTTCCGGAAAACGCTTCTCCGGCCTGTTCGATACGGCGCTCAGCCATTACCGCAACGATCCGCGGGCCCGCTTCATCTATGCAATCACCGAAGACGGCATTCCCTATATCGAGGAGACGGTGCGCCGCATCCGCGACAACGGCAATCGCACCACTTTCAACTTCTACAGCAAATACGACACCAGCGACCCCCTGCGCCAGGAGCATGAAAAACGCCTGATGGAGGAAGCGCTGAGGGTCAAGGAAAAATACCCCGACACGGTGCTGAGCACTCCCTTTTACATCCGTGCCATGATCACCGGAAAAACCAAATGGGGTTCCTTTGGCTATGATGTCTGTCCGAGCCTGAGCACCGCCCATCCGCAGCACGCCGAACGGGTTGCCAACGGCAATCCGGTTCTGCCGGGCTTCAATGTCTATGCGGCGGATTTCGAAACCCTCAACTTCTGCTGCACCTCCGGCCATTGCGAAGACTGCCGGGACAGCCAGGCGGTGATGAGCTGGCTCTTGGTCAATATGGGCAAATTTCGCAACAGCCGCGAGGATATGATCGACTGGATAGAGCTGGCGGAAAGCTATTGGTCGCAGTTCATCTGGTCGCCGGTGCCCGAGCGCCGTCCGGATCCGGCCGCCATCGCCGTCTGAGCCGCCATGCGCGATGTGGTGATTGTGGATGCCGTGCGCACGCCGCTCGGTAAATCCTTCCGTGGCGGCCTGCGCCAGGTCCGGCCCGACGATATGGCCGCCGCCTGCATCGACACCCTGCTGAACCGTCAGCCCCTTGTGCCGCCGGAGCGGATAGAAGACTGTATCATCGGCTGTGCCTTTCCCGAAGGTCCGCAGGGAATGAACATGGGGCGCAATGTCGTCGCGCTTTCTTCCCTGCCGGTTTCAGCCGCCGGGATGACCGTCAACCGTTACTGCGCTTCCGGTCTGCAGGCGATTGCCATCGGTGCCGCCCATATTGCCGGCGGCGGCGCCGATGCCCTGGTGGCGGGGGGAAGCGAATCCATTTCCATGACCATGCGCAGCATCAATATGCATGCGCTGTTCAATCCGGCGATGATGCAGAAGGCGCCGGAAATGTATCTGGAGATGGATAAGGAAAATCTGCAGGAGGTTTATCTGAAGAAGGCCTCGCGCAATGTGGCGCGCACCGCGGAGAATGTGGCCCAACGCTATGGTATTTCCCGCACCCGACAGGATCTCTACGCCTGCGAAAGCCACCGCCGGGCGGCACGGGCCTGGGAAGAGGGGCTGTTCGATGATGAAATCATGCCCGTTTTCACCGAAACGAAAGGAGGAAGCGGCGGCACGGCAACGAAAAACGGCGCCATCCGCCGTGACGAATGTATCCGCAGCGATACGGATATGGAACGCCTTTGCCGCCTGAAACCACTGTTCGGGGAGGAAGGGACGGTGACGGCGGGCAATTCCTCGACCCTTTCGGACGGGGCGGCCATGACATTGATGCTTGCCGAAGAGGTTGCCGAACGCTGGGGCCTCACCCCCCTGGGACGTTTTCTCGGCTTCGTTGTCAGTGGCTGCGAACCGGGTGAAATGGGTATCGGACCGGCGATTGCCATCCCCAAGCTGCTGCGCAAATTCGATCTTACCGTTGCCGATATCGATCTGATTGAACTGAACGAGGCCTTTGCCTCACAGGTGCTTTACTGTCAGGAACGGCTGGATATCGACCCCGAACGGCTGAATATTCATGGCGGGGCCATTGCCGTCGGTCATCCTTACGGCATGACCGGTGCCCGCCAGTGCGGTCATATTCTGCGTGCCCTGCGCCACCGCGGTGAACGCTACGGTATCGTCTCCATGTGTGTTGGCGGCGGCATGGGTGCCGCCGCCCTGCTGGAGGCCTTTCCCGCCGCCTGACTGTTTTGCTTCAGGCCGAAAGGGAACGCGGGGCAAGCAGCCGTGCTACCAGAGCGCGGAACGTGTCGTCATCGTTGAAATCGAGCCGGTTTTCTGCTGCGGTGATTTCCTGATAGACCCGGTTGACGAGATCGTCGTCATGGGGAATGGCCAGTTTTTCCAGCTTGTTGCGCACGGCGGTACGCCCCGATACCCGCCCGATCACCAATTCGCTCTCGCGGCCGAACAGTTCGGGGCTGACGAATTCATAAGTGATGTTTTTCTTGGTCAGGCCGTTGATATGTAATCCGGCGGCGGTGGCAAAGACATAGCGGCCGATAATCGGTTTGTGATGGCCGATCTTCAGACCGACGCTTTCCTCGATATGGCGGCAGGCCGCAGCAATGGCCCTGGGATCCAGATGCAGGGATA
>JALXAG010000002.1 GCA_026992315.1 Sneathiellales bacterium
TATCCAGCCCGGTGACGACGGTGGAACCGGTTGTGGTCAGGCCGCTCATCGCTTCGAAGAACGCATCGGCAAAGGGCAGCGACAGGGTCGAGATCATGAAGGGCAGGCCGCCGAAGGCCGGAAGCACGATCCAGGCGCTGACCGTGATCAGAAACCCTTCCCGGGCGCCGAGGCGTTCATGCGTCCCCCGGGTGGCCAGAATAGCCATGCCGCCGGCGAACAGGCAGGCGGCGGCGGCGAAGGCGAAGGCCTGCCAATCGGGATTGCCCTGCAGCAGATCGGTGGCCAGCGGAACCAGCATGGCCACCCCCAGGGCCGTCAGCAGAATGCCCTGCACGGCGATCACGGGCTTCAGGTTCAGCACGGGCCTTTTCCTGTTTCTCTCCTCATCGGCAACCGAACCTATCAGCCCGCAGGATTATTTTCGAGATGTGATTTTCTGCCCCCGAACAGCCTTCGTTCAGGACGCATCCCCGGCGGGCAGGGTGAAATCGACTTCCCGTTCCTCTCCTTCCAGCGTCAGCCGGGCCGTGACAGGCGGGGTTCGGGCAATGACCTTGCCGCGCCGCACCACTGCCAGGCGGGCGGGGCGCAGGCGCAGCGCCTCGATCGGGTCGCGGGCCTGCAGCAGCACGAAATCGGCGTTGCAGCCCGGCTCCAGCCCGTATCCCTGCAGGTTCAGGATGCGCGCGGACGCCGTGGTGACGGCGGCGAACATGGCGCGCATCTCGGCCTGCCCGGTCATTTGCGCGACATGCAGCCCCATATGGGCCACTTCCAGCATGTCGTGGGAACCCAGCGAATACCAGGGGTCCATGACGCAGTCATGACCGAAGGCGACATCGAGCCCGGCACCGATCAGTTCCTTCACCCGCGTCATGCCGCGCCGCTTGGGATAGGTGTCGTGGCGGCCCTGCAGGGTGATGTTGATCAGCGGATTGGCGATGACGCCGAGCCCGGCCTCCGCCATCAGCGGGATCAGCTTGGAGACATAGTAATTATCCATGGAATGCATGGATGTCAGATGCGATCCGGCCACCCGCCCCTGCAGGCCCAGCCTGACCGTTTCCCGGGCCAGCATCTCCACATGGCGCGAAAGCGGATCGTCGCTCTCGTCGCAATGCATGTCGACCATCAGGCCGCGCTCGGCCGCAATTTCGCACAAACGGGTGATCGAGGCGGATCCGTCGGCCATGCTGCGTTCGAAATGGGGGATGCCGCCGACCACATCGACGCCGAGGTCGAGCGCCTGCAGAAGCTGCCCTTCGGCTTTCGGATCGCGGTAGAAACCGTCCTGGGGAAAGGCGACGATCTGAATGTCGATATAGGGGCGCATCCTTTCGCGCACGGCCAGCAGGGCCCGTACGGCCGTCAAAGCCGGATCGCAGATATCGACATGGGTGCGGATGGCCAGATTGCCCCGGGCGATGGCCCAGCGGCACAGTTCCATGGCGCGGGCGAAGATTTCCTCTTCGTCGAGCAGGGGCTTCAGCTCGCCCCACAGGGCGATGCCTTCCAGCAGGGTACCGCTTTCATTGACGCGCGGGCGGCCATAGGTCAGGGTCGCATCCATATGGAAATGGCTGTCGATGAAGGGCGGGGCGACAAGCCGGCCCGCCGCATCGATTTCCTGCGCGGCCGTTCCTTCCGTTTTCGGGGCCAGGGCGACGATGCGCCCGTCCTGGCAGGCGATGTCCATGCCTGTGCGCCCGTCGGGCAATGTGGCGTTTCTGACGATCAGATCCAGCATGGGTCCTCCGTTTCGTGTTCGTTTCACCCCGTGGCAGAAACGGGCCGAGCCCTCAGCGCTCGCCGCGCCGGAAGGGGGTCAGCAGCGCCTTGGGATAGGCGGCGCGCCGCGACATGACGATCAGGGCCAGGATACTCATCACATAGGGCATCATCAGGAAGAACTGATAGGGAATGGCAATGTCCGATGCCTGCTGGACGCGGATCTGCAGGGCATCGAAGGCAGCGAAGAGCAAGGCGCCGAGCAATGCCTTGCCCGGATGCCAGGAGGCAAAGATCACCAAGGCGATTGAAATCCAGCCGCGGCCGTTGACCATGTCGAAATAGAAGGCATCGAAAACCGATACGGTCAGAAAGGCGCCGCCGACGGCCATCAGGGCACTGCCGACGGCCACGGCGCCGGTGCGCAGATGAAAGACATTGATACCCTGGGCCTCGACCGCCATGGGGTTTTCGCCGACGGTGCGCACGGCCAGCCCGATCGGGGTGCGGTACAACAGCCAGGCAACGGCGGGAATGGCGAGAAAGGCCAGATAGGTCAGCGGCGTCTGGGTGAACAGGGCCTCGCCGATCACCGGTATTTCCGACAGGCCTGGCACCGGCCAGGGGGCGAAGGGGGTGATCTTCGGCGGGGTGGAAATGCCGGGCAGGAGCATGCGGAAGCTGAAATAGCTCAGGCTCATGCTCAGCAGCGTGATGCCGATGCCGGTCACATGCTGCGACAGCCCCATATAGACGCTGAAGCCGCTGTGCAGGATACCGATGGCGGCGCCGAGCAGGGCGGCAACGAGAATACCCGTCCACAGATCGCCGCCCTGATAGACCCACATCCAGGCGACCATGGCCCCCATGGTCATGATGCCTTCGATGCCGAGGTTCAGCACGCCGGCGCGTTCGCAGATCAGCTCGCCCAACGTGCCGAAGATCAGCGGCGTCGCCATGCGCACGGTGGCGGCCCAGAAACCGACGGTCAGAAAGATATCGAGAAAATCCATGCTGTCGCTTCCCCCTTCAGCCGCGCCGCAGCCGGTAGCGCGTCAGCATCATCGCCAGCAGCACCAGCAGCAGCGATGTCGCGGTCAGTACATCGGCGATGTAGTTGGAGACGCCGATCGCCCGGCTCATGGCATCGGCGCCGTTATAGATGCCGGCGATGAACAGGGCGGCGGCAATCACGCCCAGCGGATGCAGCCCGGCCAGCATGGCGACGGCGATGCCCGTATAACCGAAACCCGGCGAGATATCGAGGGTCAGATACCCCTTGGTGCCCGCAACCTCCGTCACCCCGGCGGCGGCGGCCAGCCCGCCCGAGATCAGCGCCGTTTTCAGGGTGGTGGCGGTGATCGGAATGCCGGCGAAGCGCGCGGCTTCCGGATTGTGGCCGGTGGCGCGGATTTCCAGCCCCAGAACGCCGAAACGCATCAGCGCCCAGGCAGCGATGGCGGCAGCAATGGCAAAAAACAGCCCTGCATGCAGCCGCGTCTTGGCCAGAATGTTCGGCAATACGCCTTCGTCGACGATCGGCCGCCCCTGCGGCCAGCCCATGGCCATCGGATCCTTCCACGGTCCGAACAGCAGATAGTTGACGAACAGCAGCACGATGAAGTTCAGCAACAGCGTGGTCACCACCTCATCGACGCGCAGATGGGCCTTGAGCAGGGCGGGAACAAGCAGAAGCAGGCCGCCGGCCACGGCGCCGACGGCGAAGAGAAAGGGAATCATCAGGACCGGCGGCAGGGTGATCATGCCGGTGCCGAAAAAGGTGGCGGCCAGGGCCCCGGCGTAGAGCTGCCCTTCGGCGCCGATGTTCCACAGCTTGGCGCGGAAGGCGATGGCGGCGGCCAGCCCGGTCAGGATGAGCGGCGTTGCCCGCACCAGGGTTTCGCTCAGCGCGAAGACGGAACCGAAACCGCCCTTGATCAGCGCGGCATAGGCAAGAAAGGGCGAAAAGCCGGCCCAGAGGATCAGCGCGCTGCACAATATCATTGCCGCCAGCACCGCCAGCGCCGGGGCGACGGCGCTCATCCACAGGGGAATGTCATGGCGCGCTTCAAGCCGCATGGCCGGCCTCCTCCTGTGCCCCTTCGCCGAATCCATGACCGGCCATCAGCCCGCCGAGCTTCTCCACCGTGATTTGTTCCGCCGGGATGGGGGCGGACAGGCGCCCGCGATACATGACGGCGATGGCGTCCGAAACGGTCATCAATTCCTCCAGATCCTCCGAAATCAGGATGATGCCGGCGCCATTGGCGCGGGCATGCAGCAATTGTTCATGCACATAGGTGGCGGCGCCGACGTCCAGCCCCCTTGTCGGCTGATTGGCCAGAATGACTTTGGGGGCGATTTCCAGCACCCGGGCCAGTATAACCTTCTGCATGTTTCCGCCCGAAAGCGTGCGTGTCAGCGTCGTCGGCGCGGCGCCGCGGATATCGAAGCGTTCGATCAGCTGTTGCGCATGACGGGCGATCGCCCTTCCCTTCAGCCAGCCAAAGGCGGAAAAGCGCGGGCTGCGGCATTGTTCCAGAATCAGGTTTTCCTGTATCTGCAGATCGCCGATAACGCCGGTGGCATGCCGGTCCTCGGGAATGCGGCCGATGCCGGCGGCAATGGCCCGGCGCGGGGTGAATTCGCTAAAGGGCTGACCGTTGACCGTCATGCTGCCCGCATCGGGGCGGATCAGGCCGGAAATCAGATCGGCCAGCAGGCTCTGCCCGTTGCCGGAAACGCCGGCGATGCCGATGATTTCATGGGCGCGCAGGCTGAGGGCGATATCATGCAGCCCGCTGCCGTTTTCTCCGCTTACGGCAATGCCGTCCAGCCGCAGCCGTTCCGCCCCGGCGGGCATGGGCGTGCGCTTCGGTTCGGGGATTTCCTTTCCCAGCATGATGGCGGCGATTTCCTCCTTGCCGGCCCCGGCGCGGGGACGGCGCGCCACCAGGCGGCCATGACGCAGCACGGCGATCTCATCGGCGATGGCCATGACCTCGTTCAGCTTGTGGGATATGAAGATGACCGACAGCCCCCTGGCGACCATGCCACGCAGGGTGGCGAACAGGGCTTCCGTCTCCTGCGGGGTCAGGACGGCGGTCGGTTCGTCGAGGATCAGGATCCGGGCCCCGCGATAGAGGGCCTTGAGGATTTCGACCCGCTGGCGTTCGCCCACCGCCAGGCGCGATATTTTAGCGTCCGGGTCCACATGCAGGCCGAATTCGCGGGCGAGATCGTTGATCTTGCGCCGGGCGGCGGCAAGGTTCTGGTGCAGGGCGAACAGCGGTTCCGTGCCCAGAACGATATTGTCGATGACCGTCATGTTGTCGGCCAGGGTAAAATGCTGGTGGACCATGCCGATGCCGGCGGCAATCGCCTCCTTGGGCGAGCCCGGCTCCAGCCGGCGGCCGAAAATCTCTATATCGCCTTCATCGGCGACGTAATGGCCGAACAGAATGTTCATCAGGGTGGTTTTGCCGGCACCGTTTTCGCCCAACAGGGCCAGGACCTTGCCCCGTTCCAGTGTCAGCGAAATACGGTCATTGGCCACCAGCGGGCCGAAACGTTTGGTGATGCCGTTCAGGCGCAGGACGATCTGTCGGTCCTCGCTCATCGGGGCTCCTCCCTCGGGAATGGAGAAACACGGCGCAACGCCGGCCAGCGTCACGCATATCGCGGATGAAGACGGGCGGCGGACAGGCCGCCGCCCGGGCAGGTTCAACGCTCAGAAAGTCGATTTCGGCTCGTTGTCGTTGATCTTGACCACCAGCTTGCCGGCGAGGATGTCCGCCTTGGCCTTTTCGACCATGGCCTTGGCATCGGCGGGGATGCGGTCCTCGAACTCGTAATAGGGTGCGAGGCTGGCACCACCCTTGGCCATCATCGTCCATTCCTTGTAGTCCTCGGCCTTGAACTTGCCGGCCTTGACCAGGGAGATGGCGTGATTGATGGCGTTTTCCATATGCCACAGCGCGGAGGTGACGACGACGTCCTTGCCGTTTTCCTCCTTGTTCATGTCGTTGACATTGCCGAAGGCGATAATGCCCTTTTCCCGGGCGGCATCGACGACACCGGCGCGTTCGGCATAGAGGACGTCGACACCGGCCTCGACCTGGGCGAAGGCGAATTCCTTGGCCTTTGGCGGATCGTACCAGGAGCCGATGAAGGATACCTTGAACTGCGCCTTGGGATTGGCGGCACGGGCGCCATCCATGAAGGCATTGAACAAACGGTTCACTTCGCCGATGGGATAGCCGCCGACCATGCCGATCTTGTTGGTTTTGGTCATTTTACCGGCAAGGATGCCCATCAGATAGGCAGGTTCGTGGATCCAGTTGTCGAAAACCGAAAAGTTCTTGCCGTAAGGCTTGCCCGGATCGCCCATCAGAAAGGCGACATTGGGATAGTCGTCGGCGACCTTGCGCGCCTCGCGCGAGATGCCGAAGGCCTCGCCGACAATCAGGTTGACGCCGCTTTCGGCATATTCGCGCATGACGCGGACATAATCCGTGTTCGGCACCTTTTCGGAATAGACGTAATCGATCTCTCCCGCCTTTTGGGCGGCGACCAGCGCCCGGTGCAGGGCCGCATCCCATTTCTGCTGAATGGGCTGGGTATAGATGCCCGCGACCTTGATCTTCTGCGCCCGGGCGCTGCCGGCGCCCATGGCAAGCGTCAGCGCCAGCATCAAGCCCAGCGCCAGCGTGGTGATTTTTTTCATCATCGGTGTTCCATCCTTGTGTTCATGCGTTGTTTTCTTTTCCCGAGAGCAACAGGCGCCGCCATTATCATCAGGCATTGCAACATGCCATTGACGCAAGGCCCGTGCCATAAGAACACAACCTGCTTTTTTTCATGGAACAGCCTGAGGCCTTTTTTCATCGTCAAGGCTTATCCCCAGGGCGTCCTCCCTTATCGCCGGTATTGCCTCCGGCTGGAAGTTCATTGTTAAACAAACATTATCGGCGGGCAAGCCCTGAATCATCCCGGCGCGGCAACGCCGCCCTTGCGCGGAAGGTTGAGCATGTTGCCGCCCAGAATGAACAGCGATCCCACCAATACGAACCAGTCGATGGTTTCGGCATAGAACAGGAAACCGACCAGGGCGATCAGCGGCACGCGCAGGAAATCCATCGGCACCACCACCGTGGCATCGGCATGGGCCATGGCCCGGGCCAGACAGTAATGGGCGCTCAGGGCGGCGGATCCGACGATGACGATCCACGGCCACAGGGGCAGGCTCGGCATCGTCCAGCCGGAAAGGGATACCTCCGCCGTGGCCAGAACGAAGCTGATCGGAAGCTGAATCAGCGTCATGTAGAACAATACCGCGACGGCGCTGTCGGTGCGGGTCAGTTTCTTGGTCATGATATGGGTCAGGGCGAAGAAGACGGCAGAGGCCAGCACGATCATCGAATCGGTGCCGATGGCCTCCACCCCCGGACGCAGGATCACCAGAACGCCGCTGAAACCGGCCGCGACGGCCAGCAGGCGGCGCGGCGTCAGTCTTTCCCGCAGGATGAAGGGGGCGAACAGGGCCGTCCAGATCGGGGCAGTGAATTCCAGGGCGAAAACCTGGGCCAGCGGCAGAACGAGCACGGCATAGAACCAGGCGTATTGGCCGATCAGGTGAACGATGGCGCGGAAGAAATGCTGGGCGAAACGGCGGGTGTGCAGGGTGGCGGTACCGGTGAAGGCAAGGACGCCGGCCAGGACGATCATGCCGACGACCCCGCGGTAGAACAGGGTCTGCCAGGTGGTCAGTTCGGCCGAGAGGGCGCGCCCGGCAATCGCCAGCATGCTGAAGGACGCCAGTGCGCCGAGCATCCACAGCGCGGCTTTGAGGAGCGAAGGGGCCGCGGTCATCTCAGCGTCTCAGGATCTGTTGGCGGATGTCGAGGCGCTGCTGCCAGTCGCGGCGGACCAGCTCGGGCTCGTCATCCATGTATTCAGGGTGGCCGATGCACAGATAGGCGGTCAGGCGCCAGGAGGGCGGCGTGCCGAGATCGCGTTCCACCCCGGCCGGATCGATGATCGAGACCCAGCCGATGCCGAGATCGCGGGCACGGGCGCTCAGCCACATGGTATAGATGGCGCAGACGGTGGAATAATGCAGGGTTTCGGGCATGGTCTGGCGGCCGAGGCCGTGACCGGCGGCCGGTTCGGTATCGGTGAAGACCGCCATCTGCACCGGTGCGTCCCGCATGCCCGAAAGCTTCAGCTGTGAATAGAGGCGGGCCTGTTCGCCGTCATAACCCTTCAATGCCGCTTCGTTGCAGCGTTCGAAATTGGCCAGCATCCTTTCGCGCATGGCCCGGGTTTCGATCAGCACGAAACGCCAGGGCTGGGCATTGCCGACCGAAGGCGCCAGGCGGCAGCTGTCGATCAGTGCCATGACCGTTTCTTCGTCCAGGGGATCGGTTCTGAAATGGCGGACATCGCGCCGCCAGATCAGCAGCTCCTCCAGACGGGCGCGGAAATCCTCGTCGAAGACCGGGCGTTGGGGCGGCGGGGTCCCTGCAGTCCTGTTCATTGCCTTTTCCCCCTGCTGTTCGTGCGGGTCTATTCATAGACGCCGCCGCGACCTTCAGGCAAGGGAATCATCCGAACAGCAGGGCCAGCAGGATCAGGTCGCCTGCCAGGGCCAGGGCCGCGGCCGCCTTCCAGAAACCGGCCGGATCGCGTTCCAGCCAGGGGCGGGAATCGGCGGGAATATGCGCCGGGTTGGGGGTCGTCAGATCGGCGATGAAGGCCGATAAGGCCTCCTGGCGCCGGGCGGGGTCGCGGGCGACGGCCTGGCGCAGGGCGCCGTCGATCCAGTCGGGAATGCCGGGGCGGTGGCGGGACAGCGGCACATAATGCCGGTTTTTTACATCATGCGCCGATCTGAACCCCCGCCCGTACGGGTGATGGCCGGTCAGCATTTCATAGGCGATCACCCCCAAGGCAAAAAGATCCGCCGCCTTGTCCGGCGGGCGGCCGCCCAGGCATTCGGGCGCGGTATAATCGACGCTGCCGAGCGGATGGGCGGGATGCGGCCCCGGCAGGCCGGCGATGGTGACGGAGCCGAAGTCGATCAGCTTTACCGTGCCGTCTTCGTCGATCAGGATGTTTTCCGGCTTCAGATCGCCGTGAAACATTTCCCGCCTGTGAAAGGCGCGCAGGCCGCGGACGATCTGTTCGATGAGGGGGCGGATATCGGTCAGAGCGGGTTCAGGATGGTCGTTCATCCATTGACGCAGGCTCTGCCCCTCGATGTATTCGCCGACCAGATAGAGAAAGCGCCGCCTGCCGCCCGGGTCGTACAGGCGCAGCACATGGGGGCTGGCGATACGCCGGGCGACCCATTCCTCGCGCAGGAAACGGGCGATGGTCTCTTCGTCATCCTCGAAATTGCGCGAGAGGCATTTCAGCATGATCCTGCGGCCGGTTTCCTCGTCCTCGGCCAGGAAAACTTCGGAGCGGGCGCTTGCATGGATCTCCCGCAGGATTCTGTAGCCGTCGATGCGCATGCCGCCCTGCAGGGGCGGCGGAAAAGGCAGATTGCGGCCGCCGGTCATGGCGGCGACCGGCGGCAGGCTGCGGATGTGCAGGATCTGGCAGGTCAGATTGTCGGGGCTGCCCGCTTCATGGGCCATGCGGACGATTTCCCGCGCCGCCGCCTCTTCCTCGCCCTCATGGCCGGCAATGACGGCGGCCATGTCGGCCGGGGAAATGAAATCGTGTACCCCGTCGGTGGTGAACAGGAAAATATCG
>JALXAG010000003.1 GCA_026992315.1 Sneathiellales bacterium
GAACAACCAGCAATACCGCAAAGACAACGGCAGCGGCGGCAAGCGAAACCGCCAATGGCAGATTGTCGCCATATCGGCGCAAATCAGCCCTCCTGATGGGTCGCCACAAGCTTCCAGTTCGGATCGCGGCTGCCGAGACGGCGGCGGAAACGCCAGGTATCGACGATCCTTACCGGATGCTTCAGATCGCCGGCAATGGTCCTGCCTTCGGCATCGAGGGTAGCGGTAAACATTTCGGATTCGAAACGAACTTCTATTTCCGTATCCTTCCCCTTGATCTCGGCATCGGTAATTTCCGCTTTTTCTATACCGACCAGCTCCGTCTTCTGGGTCTGGCCCGCTTTTTCGCGTTCCTCGATGGCGCGGGAGAAATTTTCGAACACCTCGGGCGAAAGCAGCGGTTTCAGGGTTTCGCGGTCCCCGGCGGCAAAGGCGCCCAGTATCATTTCATAAGCCGCGCGGGCGCCGTCGAGAAACTGCCGTTCATCGAAAAGCCTGTCCTCGCGGCGGATACGGGCAAGGGTTTCCGCCAAAGCGCGGGCCCTGGGGTCGTCGGGCAAGGGCGCCGCCTGTCCGTCCTCTTGCGGTAGATCGAGGGGCGGGGCGTCGGTTTCGCCGTTTTTGCGCCGCGGCATCGTCACGATATTGTCCGTTGCCTTTCCTTCGGCCTCTCTTCTGCTGCCATTGAGACGGTCCTGACGTTCCGGCGGATGCTCATGGCCCGTGCGTCGCCCCAGAACGGAGCGCAGACGCAGGCCTATGAACACCGCGATCAGCGCAAACAGGATGATGTCGAAATACTGTCCGTCTCCCATACCGTGTCATCCATTCTTCATCGGGTTAAACTTCAACTCGGGGGAGGGCACCGATGCGCCCCCATGCACCCGTTTCCATATTCCTGTTCCGCTGCAATCCCGTTCAGGGCCGGTCATGACAACCGCCGATCGCCCGGTCACCCGTCCGGCCCGTGCATCCGGCGCCATGAGGGAATTCCGGACAAGCCATCCGGGCAATATCCGGGCACGATCCGTTCAGGTCATGAATCTTTTGGCGATCGGCACGGCAGCTCCTATATCTACCCTAACACAGACAGCAATCCGGTACAGCCCGGATGCTGCTTGTGAGAAGCTATTCACGAAGTATGAAATTTCAATGGCCTGCCGAACTTTTCATCCCGACAGTATCTGATCGTTCGGCAGGGTCTTACAGGAAAGGCCGTCCGACATGGGCTTTATCGTTCTTCTGGCATTCATCGCCGTTCCAATGGCCGAAATTGCCGTGTTCATCAGCGTCGGCGACATCATCGGCCTGTGGCCGACCCTGGCCATAGTCGTGCTGACGGCCTTTATCGGCACCTATCTGCTGCGTCAACAGGGCCTCGGCGTTCTGCGGGAAATCGAAACCCGCATCAATCAGGGCGACGTCCCGGTACAGGCCCTCTTCGACGGTGCCTGTCTGCTGCTGGCCGGGGCGCTGCTGCTGACGCCGGGCTTCATTACCGACACTCTGGGGCTGCTGCTGTTTCTGCCGCCGGTGCGCCACTATGCCGGACGGCTGATCCTGCATCATTTCACCATCCGCGCCACCCGCCGGCAGGGACCGAGTTATCAGGCCACCGTCATCGACGGTGAATTCACGCATGTGCCGCAGCAAGACCTGCCGGAGAACCGGGACAGGAGTGAATAGGGCATTGTCCTGACCGTTCATCCGTGATAGCCGGAAAGAGAGGAACGGTTTCGCAAAAAAACCGTCCGGAAAACGATTTCCGGACATGCCGCGATCCGATGACATTTTTTGGAGAGTTCACATATGGCCGACGAACAGAACGGTGCACAGCAGCCCGGCGATGGCGCCGAAAACGCCGCCCCGCCGCAGATCAGCATCAACGCCCAGTACATCAAGGATCTGAGCTTCGAAAACCCGAACGCCCCGGCCAGCTTCACCCAGAGCGACGGCCAGCCGCAGGTGCAGATTCAGGTCGACGTGCAGGTCCGCCCGGGCGGCGGCAACACTTATGAGGTCGCCCTGCATCTGACCGTCGATGCCAAGCGCGGCGACAATCAGGTGTTCATCCTCGAACTGGTCTATGCGGCGATCTTCACCCTGCAAAACATCCCCGAGGAAAATCACGAGCTGATCTGTCTGGTGGAATGCCCGCGCCTGATCTTCCCCTTCGCACGGCGCATCGTTGCCGATATGTCCCGCGATGGCGGTTTCCCGCCGCTAATGATGGATCCGATCGATTTCATGGCGCTGTACCAGTCCCAGCGCGCCCGCCAGCAGGAAGCACAGCAGCCCGAAGGCGGCAACGCCTGAGCCTTATTCCCGCCCCCGGCGCCAGAGGGGATCCTTCAGGGTATCGAGAAAGGCCTCATGCGCCGCCAGTTCCTCGGCACTTGGCGCATGAGGCCTGAGCGGGCGCGGGGCCGCGGGGCGGGAACGGCTTGCGGCCGTATCCACGCGTTCCGCCGGTCCGCAGGCGGGTGCCGGCGCATCGGCGCCAAGCATCAGCCCCGGCTGACGCCCGCCAAGCAGTTCGAGATAAACCTCCGCCAGCAATTCGGCATCGAGCAGTGCCCCATGCTTGGTGCGGGCGGTGTTGTCGATGCCGAAGCGCCGGCAGAGAACATCCAGATTGACCCGCGAGCCGGGAAATTTCTTCCGTGCCATCGCCACCGTATCGATGGCGCGACTCATCGGCAGGGGCTCCATATTGGCGAGCACCAGTTCGGCATTGATGAATTTCATATCGAAGCCGGCATTGTGAATAACCAGTTGGGCATCGCCGATGAATGAGAGAAAATCCCCGGCGATTTCGGCAAAACGGGGCTTGTCGGCAAGAAATTCCTCGCTCAGCCCATGGACGGCAAAGGCCTCCTGGGGCATATCGCGTTCCGGATTGATATATTCGTGGAAATTGGCGCCGGTCGGCACATGATTGATCAGCTCGACACAGCCGATTTCAACGATCCGGTGGCCGCTGGCGGGATCCAGCCCGGTGGTTTCCGTATCCAGTACAATTTCACGCATCGCCGTTTTCCTTGCTGCCCCGCTGAGGGATCTGACCGGTTTCGCCCATTCTGCGCAGCGTTTCAAGCAGATCATCGACCTGTTTTGCCGTCTCTTCCAGGGAACAGCCGGTATCGATGACGAAATCGGCACGGCGGCGTTTTTCGGCATCGGGCATCTGACGGGTAAGAATGGCGGTGAATTTTTCCGCGCTCATGCCGGGACGGGAGAGAACGCGGCGGCGCTGCACCGCCTCGGGGGCCGAAACCACCACCGTGTAATCGAAGGCCGCACCGCCATCGCCTTCGAAAAGAAGCGGAATATCGGCAACCGCCAGCCAGGCGCCCCGATCCGCCGCCCGGGCGAAAAACACCCGCCTGCTTTCCTGTACCAGCGGATGAACGATCGCTTCCAGTTGCGCAATGGCGGCCTTATCGCCCAATACCCGGGCGGAAAGCTTCTCCCTGTCCACGCCCTGCGGCCCCGTCGTGCCGGGAAAGGCCGCTTCGATCGGCGCCACCGCCGCCCCGCCCGGCGCATACAGGGCGTGAACGGCGGCATCGGCATCATAAACGGGAATGCCGCGGTCGCGGAACATTGCCGCAACCGTCGATTTGCCCATGCCGATCGATCCTGTCAGACCCAGCCTGATCATGACGGCAATGCCTGCAGAAGATGGTTGCGCAAGGCCTCATCCACCACGGCATCGCGACCGAACCAGGCAGAAAATCCCGGCCGGGCCTGATGCATCAGCATGCCGAGACCGTCGACGACCCGGTGCCCCCGGGCCCGGGCCTGGGCCAGCAACGGTGTTTCCAGAGGGGTGTAAACGATATCGGTGACCAGCGCCCCGGCAGGCAGGGCATCGAGGGAAATCTCCAGCGGCGGCTGCCCCTGCATGCCCAGGCTGGTGGTATTCACCAGCAGTTCCGCCCCTTCCAGCAGGACGTTGCGCCTGTCCCATTCGCCGCAACAGTCGCCTGATATGCCCATGGAAGCCGCCAGAGACAATGCCCGCTGACGGTTACGGTTGACGATGACGATATCGCCGATCCCCTCCTGCAGCAGTGCCCAGAGCACGGCCCGCGCCGCCCCGCCGGCACCGAGAATGACCACGCGCCGTGGCAAAGGCGCCACCTGCAGTTCCGGACGGATGTTTTCGATGAAACCGAAGGCATCGGTATTGCGCCCCTCGATCCTGCCGTCAGGATGAAAAATCAGTGTATTGACGGCACCGATGGCCGCGGCGGGCGCATCGGTTTCATCGCACAGCGCCAGAGCCGCCTGTTTGTGGGGAAGCGTAACATTGATGCCCCTGAACCCCGCTTTGGCCAGGGCCGGAACGATGACGGCGAAATCCTCTTCCCTGACCGGCAGGGGAATATAGGCACCATCGATGGCAAAACGGTCGAGCCAGAAATTATGCAGCAGCGGCGAGAGGGAATGACCGACAGGCCATCCCGCAACCCCGGCAATGGCGGCACGGGCGGTGATCATTTCTGCAATACCCCGTTTTCGCGCAGAATATCCAGAAGCGGCAATAACGGCAGGCCGAGTATGGTGAAGAAATCGCCTTCGATCCGCGCAAAAAGCTGTGCGCCGATTTCCTCCAGCCGGTAGGCACCGACGGAGGCGGTCAGCGCATCGCCGGCCCGGTCGAGATATTCCTCGAGAAAGGCATCGGAAAAATTGCGCATGAACAGCCGCGCCTCATCCATATGCTGCCAGATGATCCGCCTGTCATGGATCAGACAGACGGCACTGAACAGACGGTGTTCGCGCCCGCGCAGGAACAGAAGCTGTTCACGGGCCGCCTGCCGGTCTGCAGGTTTTTCCAGCAGACGCCCGGCACAGGAAAGGGTCTGATCGGCGGCGATGATGAATGCCTCCTCTTCCACCCGCAGGGCCGCGCGCCGGGCCTTCATCTGCGCAAGTTCCCGGGCGATTTCCCCCGCATCGGCACCTTCGGCGAGCATGGCCGCCCTGACCGTACCCTCGTCGATGACCACGGGCGCGCGGCGCACGGCAATCCCGGCCTGTTCGAGCATTCGCGCCCGTGCCTGGCTGGCCGAGGCAAGAATAACATCGCTTCCGCCCATCATTCGCCCCGCCGGCGTTGGTAAAGATTGATGATTTCCGCGGCCGTTTCCTCGATCGAGCGGCGCGAAACATCGATCACCGGCCAGTCATGCCGGGCGCAAAGGCGCCGTGCCTCCCTGATTTCCCGGCGGATGGCATCGAGATCGACATAATCGCCGTCCAGCCCGGCCTTGAGCGAAAGCATGCGCTGGCGGCGGATCTGCATCAGCCGTTCGGCGCTGGCGACAAGGCCGACAACCATCGGTTTCTGCACCTTGAACAGATTTTCCGGCAGCGGCACGCCAGGCACCAGCGGTATATTGGCGACCTTCAGCCCGCGATTGGCGAGATAAATCGATGTCGGCGTCTTGGATGTACGCGAAACCCCGAGAAGAATGACTTCCGCTTCTGCCAGATCCTCGCTTCCCTGGCCGTCGTCATGGGCAAGGGTGAAGCTCATCGCTTCGATCCGGCGAAAATATTCGCTGTCCAGCACATGCTGAATTCCCGGCTCCCCCAGTTCCTTCGAACCGAGGAAATCGGCAATTGCCCGCATCGTCGGATCGAGCACGGCGACACAAGGCACCTTGGCGGCGCGGCATTCGCGTTCCAGCACCGAACGCAGACGGCGGTCGAGAATGGTGTAAAGAACGATGCCGTGGTTTTCCTTGATCATGTCGATCGCCTGTCTCAGGCTCGCTTCATTGCGGATCATCGACCACAGATGCTGAACCGGCTGGGCATCCTTGAACTGAACCAATACGGCCTTGGCCACCGATATCAGGGTTTCCCCGGTTGCATCGGAAACCAGGTGAAGATGGAATTTATTCATACGCTGCCCATGCCTTTTGCGAATCACCGCCCTGAGGATAACCGCTCGCCGCCTGTGCATAAGATGAAAAATTCAGGGCCGCCGATTTTTTCATCACCGCAGTAACGGATTCATCCCGCCTGTTATCCCGGCCACGGTCCCGAACGCGAAAAATATCCCGCATGTGGACAAGCCCGACAGCCCTGTCCGGAAAAATTCAATCCACCTTTCATCCACATCCCGGCAATGCCATTTCAGGACCTGAAGTCTCATTTTCAGCCGATTCGCCCCCAGACTGTGGATAAAACCAAGATTATCAACTGCTTTATCCACAACACTGTGGATAAATTTTATCCCCCGGATTCACAGCCTCTATCATCATCATCAGCTCATTCTTCAAACTGATAAAAAATGTTGGGTTGGAACAAATCTGCCGTTATGACGGACAGCACACATCAGAGGACCGATAAAGATGAAACTGTTTCTGCAGGCTCTGAACGGCGAGAAAACAACACGCCCGCCCTTCTGGTTCATGCGCCAGGCCGGCCGTTATCTGCCGGAATACCGCGAGATACGGGCCAGGGCCGGCGATTTTCTCTCTCTGTGTCACAATCCGGAACTTGCCGAAGAAGTCACGCTGCAGCCATTACGCCGCTATCATATGGATGCGGCCATTCTCTTTGCCGATATCCTTCTCCTGCCCCATGCCATGGGGCAGGCTCTTGCCTACAAGGAAGGGGAGGGACCGGTTCTCGATCCGATCCGCAGCAACGAAGATCTGCACAAGCTCGATACGGAAAACTTTCACTCCCGCCTGAGCGCCGTTTACGAAACCGTGGAGCGATTATCGCATTCCGTTCCGCAAGATACCGCCCTGATCGGTTTTGCCGGCGCGCCATGGACCGTGGCGACCTACATGATCGAAGGACGCGGCGGTACCGATTTCGGCCAGGCAAAACGCTGGGCCATGACCGATAAGCAGGGTTTTTCCCAATTCATGGACCTTTTGGCCAATACCACGGCGGAATATCTCATCCGCCAGATCGAAGCCGGGGCCGAGGCCATCCAGATCTTCGACAGTTGGGCCGGGGCCGTTCCCGAAGCCCTGTTCGATCTGTGCTGTCTTCGGCCCGTGCAAACCATCGCGCGAAAGATCAGGCAGCGTTTTCCGCAGGTTCCGGTCATCGCCTTTCCGCGCGCTGCCGGGCCCTTGTATCTGAAATTTACCGAAATAGCCGAAATCGATGCCGTCAGCCTCGATTCGACCATGCCGCTGGCCTGGGCCAGAGATCATCTGCAGCGCCACAAGACGGTGCAGGGCAATCTCGACCCGCAATATCTCCTCGTCGGCGGGGAAGCGATGCTGACCGAGGCCCGGCGTATCATGCGCCATTTTGCCGACGGTCCCTTCGTTTTCAATCTGGGCCATGGCATTCTGCAGCAGACATCGCCTGAAACCGTTGCCGAGCTCAGCGAGTGCATCAGGAAAGGCGCATGAGCGAACACAGACAACGCATCGCTGTCATTCTGTTCAATCTCGGCGGTCCGGATTCCCTGCAGGCCGTCCGCCCCTTTCTGTTCAATCTGTTCAACGATCCCGCCATTATCGGCCTGCCCAACCCGTGGCGCTGGTTGCTGGCGCAACTGATTTCCAGACGGCGCGAAAAGACGGCCCAGGCGATCTACCGACAAATGGGCGGGCGCTCGCCGATCCTCGATCTGGTGCGGGAACAGGCAACGGCCTTACAGGCGGATCTGACAAGGGATTTCGATGTCCGGGTTTTTCCCTGCATGCGCTACTGGCATCCGCGAGCAACCGAAATCCTGGAAAACGTTGATCGTTTTGATCCCGAAACGGTTGTTCTTCTGCCGCTTTACCCGCAATTTTCCACCACGACGACCGGATCGTCCTTCAGGGAATGGCTGGCGCTGGAGAAGGACAGGCGATGGAAAAGCCTCAAGGTCATCTCCTATCATGACGATGAAGGCTTCATTGCCTGTCACCGGGAAATGATCGGCGCCTGTCTTCGGGATCTGTCCCCCGGCAGCTTCCGCCTGCTCTTTTCCGCCCATGGTCTGCCCGAGAAGATCATTGCCGCCGGCGATCCCTATCAGCGCCAGATCGAGGAATGCGCCGCCGCCATCGCTGCCGGGCTGACAAATCTTGACGATTGGCGGGTCTGTTATCAAAGTCGCGTCGGGCCGATGAGATGGATCGGCCCGAGCACGGAGGAGGAAATCCGCCGCGCAGCCGAAGAGGGCAAGGATATCGTTGTCGTGCCCATTGCCTTCGTTTCGGAGCATTCGGAAACGCTGGTCGAACTGGATGTCGAATATCGCGAAATTGCCGAAGCGGCCGGCGTCGGCCGCTATATCCGCATCCCGGCCCTCGGTACCCGCCCCTGTTTTATTGCAGCGCTTGCTGCCCTGGTGCGCCGGGCCATTGCTGCCGGGCAGGATATCGGAACTGACGATGCCATCATGGAAATAAGGTGAGCGGAGATTATGACGGCCTTTCTGCAGGATAACTTTCTTTGGATCAAAGCCTTTCATGTCATCAGCGTCATCGCCTGGATGGCGGGGATGTTCTATCTGCCGCGGTTGTTCGTCTATCACGCCGATACCCCTGTGGGCAGCGCGCAATCGGAACAGTTCAAGATCATGGAAAGGCGCTTGCTGCGGGCAATCATCAATCCGGCAATGATCCTGGCCTGGATATTCGGCCTGATGATGCTGTTCACACCCGGGGTGATCGATTTCGCCACCGATTACTGGATACACGTCAAGCTGACGGCCGTGGTGCTGATGAGCGCTTTTCACGGTTTTCTTGCCCGCTGGCGCAAGGCATTCGAGCGGGACGAGAACCGCCACAGCGCCGGATTCTATCGTTTTGCCAATGAGGTTCCGACCCTGCTGATGATCGTCATCGTGATCATGGTAATCGTGCGCCCGTTCTGATCCCTTCGCCAGTTCCCGCGATCCCGTCTTCTGCAAAAGGGGGCAATACCGGGGCCGGAGCGCAAGAAAAGCTTGGCAAGGGGGCGGTATTTCCTTAAAATGCCTCCGCTTTATCGCTATTCGCGTGATACGGATTTTCACACGGTACGAATTCGCAAGATACGAAACGGCCTTCAGTCTTTATCCGGCTTCTGCTTTCATCTTTCTGCCATTCTCAACCACTCATCGGATTTCTCCATTCGGATTCATCATGCATTCGCAGCCAGGTGAATTGCATTCTGACATCCGGTGATTCCCGCCAAACGGACAAACCATGCACCTTCAAGAACTGAAAGAAAAATCACCTACAGATCTTCTCGCCTATGCCGAGGAGCTGGAAATCGAAAATGCCAGCACCTTGCGCAAGCAGGACATGATGTTCGCCATTCTCAAGCGCCTTGCCGAGGAGAATATCGAGATTACCGGCGGCGGCGTTCTTGAAATTCTGCAGGATGGCTTCGGTTTTCTGCGTTCGCCCGAGGCCAATTATCTGCCCGGCCCCGATGACATTTATATTTCGCCGAGCCAGATCCGCCGCTTTTCCCTGCGCACGGGCGATACGGTGGAAGGGCAGATCCGCGCACCCAAGGATGGCGAGCGTTATTTCGCCCTGCTCAAGGTCAATACGATCAATTTCGAGGATCCGGAAAAGGCCCGCCACAAAATCAATTTCGACAATCTGACGCCGCTTTATCCCAATGAGCGGCTGAGGATGGAAAAGGACGATCCCAGCCGCAAGGACAAATCGGACCGCATCATCGATCTGATTGCGCCCATCGGCAAGGGGCAGCGCGCCCTGATCGTTGCCCCGCCGCGGACCGGCAAGACGGTGCTGCTGCAGAACATTGCCGATTCCATTGCCGCCAACCACCCGGAAGTCTATCTGATCGTGCTGCTGATCGACGAACGGCCCGAGGAAGTGACCGACATGCAGCGTTCGGTCAAGGGGGAGGTGGTTTCCTCCACTTTCGACGAGCCGGCGGCCCGCCATGTCCAGGTGGCGGAAATGGTCATTGAAAAGGCGAAAAGACTGGTCGAACACAAACGCGATGTCGTCATTCTGCTCGATTCGATCACCCGTCTGGCCCGTGCCTATAATACGGTGGTGCCTTCATCAGGGAAGGTGCTGACCGGCGGTGTCGATGCCAATGCCCTGCAAAAGCCGAAGCGTTTCTTCGGCGCGGCGCGCAATATCGAGGAAGGCGGATCGCTGACGATCATCGCCACGGCGCTGATCGATACCGGCAGCCGCATGGATGAAGTGATTTTCGAGGAATTCAAGGGCACCGGCAATTCGGAACTGATCCTCGACCGCAAGCTGGCCGATAAACGGGTTTTCCCGGCCATCGACATCACCAAATCCGGCACCCGCAAGGAAGAACTGCTGGTGGCGAAGGACGAATTGTCGAAGATGTGGGTCCTGCGCCGCATTCTGATGCCCATGGGGGTGGTCGATGCCATGGAATTCCTGCAGGACAAGCTGCGCCATACCAAAACCAATGCGGAATTCTTCCAGTCGATGAATACCTGATCGGCTACGGGCAAGAGGCCCGCTATCCGGCGGTAAACCGATAGAAAGGGCCGTGGTTGCATGACCACGGCCCCGATCGTTTGAAAGCGGCTTCTTTTGACTATCCGGTCAGGGAATGGCGATTAAGGGATCAGCAGGGTCGAACCGGTCGTTTTGCGGGCTTCCAGATCGCGGTGGGCATCGGCGACCCGATCCAGCGGATAGGTCTGGCCGATATTGACCCGGATATCGCCGGAAAGAACGCGGTCGAAAAGTTCCTTGGCCGCTGTGAGAAGGTCTTCGCGCCTGGCCGTATAGGTCATCAGGGTCGGGCGGGTCAGAAACAGCGATCCCTTCTGGGCAAGAATGCCGATATCGAAAGGCTCGACCGGACCAGAGGCATTGCCGAAACTGACCATCAGTCCGAAGGGACGCAGACAATCGAGCGACCCGATGAAGGTATCCCGGCCGATGGAGTCATAAACGACCGGTACCCCTTCGCCATCGGTGAGGGCCCGTGTCCGTTCGGTAAAATCTTCTTCCCGGTAAAGAATGGTATGATCGCAGCCATATTGGCGCGCCAGTTCGGCCTTTTCGGCGCTGCCGACGGTGCCGATGACCGTTGCCCCCAGCGCTTTTGCCCATTGACAGGCAATCAGCCCGACACCGCCGGCGGCGGCATGGAACAGGATCGTATCCTTTTTTCCGACTTCATAAACACGGCGCAGCAGATACCAGGCCGTCATGCCCTTGAGCATGATGGCGGCCGCGGTGCGATCATCGATGCCATCGGGGATTTTGACGATACGGTCGGCGGGCATGACCCGTATCTGCGCATAGGCGCCCAGAGGCGGCGAAGCATAGGCGACCCGATCCCCGAGCGAAAATTCATCAACCCCTTCGCCGATGGCGGTGATCGTGCCGGCGGCCTCCATACCGATACTGCCCGGCAGATCGACCGGATACAGGCCGGTGCGGTGATAGACATCGATGAAATTCAGCCCGATGGCGCTGTGTTCGATCTGCACCTCGCCCGGACCGGGGGCGGGAGGGGCATGATCCTCGATCTTCAGTACTTCAGGACCGCCATGTTCAGAGAGCAGAACCATTTTTGCCATTTTATCTTTCCTTATTCCGATTGTTTCGGCCGTGTCTTGTTCCGATGTCCGAGCAGGATTTTCCTGAAACCAACCCGCCCCGGAAACGATATGACCTCGAATTCACCGCATGAGGCTTCAGAGCCTAGAGAAGGGAACCCCCTTCAAGCTGCAGCAGCCATCGTTTCGTCTCAATGCCGCCATCGCCACTATATCCCCCGGGGCCTGTTTGCGACACGATCCTGTGGCAGGGAACGATGATCGGGATCGGATTGGCGCCACAAGCATTGCCCACGGCCCGGGGCGAGGAGGAAAGCGCTTTTGCGATTTCGCCATAGCTGCGGGTCTCGCCATAGGGAATGGCGCGCATTTCCTGCCATACAGCCTGCTGAAAAGCCGTTCCGTGGGGGCGCAGGGGAAAATCGAAATCCGGTCGTTCGCCATCGAAATAGGCATCGAGAGCGTCGCGGATTGCAGCAAGAAGCGGTGTTGCCTGTTGAAATTCCCTCGGCGCCCGGCCCCAGTCGAGAGAGACGAGAAAACCGTCCTCTTCCGAAAGGGTCAGATCGCCCAGCGGGCTATGAAGGCTCAGCTGTGCCATGGCTCTTCGTTTCCTTCAATGATTGTTTCAGTTCCGTCAAACTATGCAATGGCAGGGTGCAACGTTGCCCGATGCAGAGAACCGCTTCATAGACATCCTGCTCCTGCGGGGTGGTGGTTTGCCATTTGATGGCCATTTCATCGCTATCGTGGCCATAAATGGCCCTCAATGTTGCCTGTTTTTGCTGCGTATTGCCGATTTTCAGCGTCAGATCCACCGGGTGAAGGGCCTGTTGGCAGGCATTGAGATAAGCTGCGGCGGCAATGACGTTTTTTTGGCTGTCGCCAATGAAGGCTTGTTTTATTTGTTCGCAACGGCGGCGGTGATGATCGTCGCCGCTCAACCGCCACAGCAGATCGTGATTGGCCAGGCTGACGGCGTTACCGGCAGGGGTGGCCCCGTCCTGGCAATGCATCGGCTGAACGGGAAGCGGACCTTGCCGGGCCATGGCATAGGCCCCCTGATCCTCACGCCAGAATAATTCTTCCTGGCGGGTCTGCAGGGCGATGGCCTGGTCGAGATAACCGGTTTTGCCGCTGGTCCGATACAGGGTCAGGGCGGCGGCGATCATCTGGGCATAATCGTCGAGGAAAACGGCTGTTTTCCTGCGCCCGTTCCGGCTGCTGTGGCAAAGGGCGCCGTTTTCATGATTGAGCCTGCAAAGCGCTTCCCAGGTTCTTTCCGCCAGATCGAACCAATCCGTGCGGTCAAACTGTCGGCCCAGAACGGCGAGGGAAGAAATGGTCATGGCGTTCCAGTCCGTCAGGATTTTGTCATCCCGTGGCGGGGCCGGACGCAGACTTCTTGCCCGATAGAGCGTTGTCTTGGCGGCGGCGATGTCAGCCCATGCCGCTTCAGGGATCTCTTCAGTTCGATTCAGACGGTTGGGTATGGAACGTCCTTCCCAGTTGCCGGTTTCGCTGATATCGAAGATATCGCAGAAATACCTGCCTGTTTCCGGCCCCAAAACCGCAATGACTTCATCGGGGGTCCAGGTATAAAAGGCGCCTTCGCCTTCGCTTGAATCCGCATCGATGGCGGCAGCGAAGGCACCGTCGGCGGTCAGCATGTCACGCTTCAGCCAAGTGATCGTTTCCTCGATAGCCCGGACGAACAGGGGGTGGGGTTGTATACGCTGGCAGCGGGCCAGTACCCCCAGAATCAGGGCATTGTCATAGAGCATTTTTTCAAAATGCGGCACCAGCCAACGGGTATCGGTGGCATAACGGGCAAAGCCGCCGCCGATATGGTCGTAAATGCCGCCTTGGCAGATCCTTTTCAGGGTCAGCAGTACCTGCTGTTGTTGTCTCTGACCGTTTTTTTCATTGTGGCGGCTGTTGCTCAGCAGAAAGTTCAGAACCGACGCTTGCGGGAATTTGGGTGCGCCGCGAAGGCCTCCGTTATCCTCATCCATATGCTCGGAAATGGTGACGGCCGCCTGGTCGAGATGTTCCTGCTGCAGGGTTACGCGCAAGGCTTGCGGGGTGTTGAGGCGTTTTATCGCTTCGGTAATCATCTGCCGGTTCTGGGCGATCGCTTCGGCGTTTTCCCGGTACAGGGTCGCGATATGAAGCAGGATATCCCTGAAAGCCGGGCGGCCATAAGCGGGATAGGGGGGGAAATAGGTGCCTCCCCAGAAGGGGTGGCCCTGCGGGTCGAGAAACATGGTCAGCGGCCAGCCACCGGCCTCGCCCATGGCGGCGAGGGCATTTTGATAGATGTGATCGACATCGGGGCGTTCTTCGCGGTCGACCTTGATATTGACGAAATGGCGGTTCATGACCGCTGCCGTTTCCGGATCCTCGAAACTCTCATGGGCCATGACATGGCACCAATGACAGGCGGCATAGCCGATGCTCAGCAGGATCGGTCGGTTCAGCCGCCGGGCCAGGGCCAGGGCTTCTTCACCCCAGACCTGCCAATGAACCGGATTGTGCCGGTGCTGACGCAGATATGGGCTTGTTTCTTGGTTCAATATGTTTTTCATGTTCTCTTATATGTGAACGGAAGGAAGGAGCCGGCCATGAAAATCCGTATCGATATCGATTGCACCCCCAGGGAAGCCCGCAGTTTCCTCGGACTTCCCGATGTGGAGCCCTTGCAGAAACAGATGATGGAGCAGCTTGGCGAAAAAATCCAATCCTATGCGGCGAACATGGATATGGAGGCCCTGATGAAAATGTGGATGACCGGCGGATTGAAGGGGATGGAAAATCTGCAGCAACAATTCTGGGCGCAATTTGCCCCCGGATCGGGCAAAAAGGATACATAGGCTGAAGCGGTATCGATCCTGTGCTCAACGATACGATTTTTGCCCTCGCTTCCGCCCATGGGCGGGCCGGGATAGCGGTCATACGCATTTCAGGGCCAGACGCCGTTTTTACTGCCGCCTCTCTCTGTAACCGGGAGGGGTTCGTTCCGCGCCATGCGCATTTCGCCTCTGTCCGCGATCCGCGCGAGGGAACGCTGCTGGATCGGGGAATCGTCATTTTCTTTCCCGCACCGCACAGTTATACCGGCGAAGATGTAATCGAACTGCATCTGCATGGCGGTGCCGCCTTGCTCCGACGGGTCATGGCGGTGCTGGGGGATCATTTCAATTTGCGCCTGGCCGAAGCCGGGGAGTTTACCCGGCGGGCCTTCGAACATGGCCGTATCGATCTGGTCGAGGCAGAAGGGGTGCGCGACCTGATCGAGGCGGAAACCGAAGCCCAGCATCAATTGGCCCTGCGTCAGCTTGAAGGCAGCATATCGCGGCAATATGAACAATGGCGCCATGAATTGATAACCATTCTGGCCTGGCTTGAAGCGGAAATAGATTTCACCGATGAGGAACTGCCCGACGATCTTTCTCACCGGGCCGAGGAAAAGATCCGGGATTTGATCGGGCGAATAAAACGGCAGCTCGATGACGGACAACGTGCCGACCTTATCCGCCAGGGCTATCGCATTGCCCTGATCGGGCGTCCGAATGTCGGTAAATCGAGCCTGATGAATTGTCTGGCCCGGCGCGATGTCGCCATTGTTTCCGATATTGCCGGTACAACCCGCGATGTTCTGGAAGCCCGCCTGGACCTGAAGGGATATCTCGTCGATCTCATCGATACGGCCGGTCAGCATGAAACCGACGACCCGTTGGAGAAAATCGGTGTGGAACGGGCCCGGGAAGCGGCGGAATCGGCCAGTCTGAATCTGCTGATCGTCGATGCCACGCAGCCGCCCGATCGCGACCTGCTGCAATTCTATCGCGATGAACGTTTGTTTGTGCTGATCAACAAGATCGACAGGGCCGAAGCCGATCTCTCTTCGCATCGATCCATGCTCAGGTCCTTGGATCTGCCGTTTCTTCCCTTGTCGGTGAAAACGGGCGAGGGGATCGATGCGCTTCTGGCGATGATGGAAGAACGCGTTGTCGGTGCCCTGTCCGGCGCTTCGTCGGTTGTCATACGGCATCGGCATCGCCAGGCCATCGCTCAGGCCCTGGCTGCTCTGGAGCAATCTCTGCAGGCCGATGAAATCACGATGAGAGCAGAGGACATCCGCATGGCGATGCGCTATATAGGCTCGATAACCGGCCTCGTCGATGTCGAGGAAATTCTCGATGTGGTCTTTCGCGATTTCTGCATCGGCAAGTGATTGGCGCGGTTCGGTATCGGCGATGTTTCACGTGAAACATTGATTCTATGTCATGGTGACGGAATGAACGGATTTGATGTCATCGTTATTGGCGGCGGCCATGCCGGATGCGAGGCCGCTGCGGCTTCGGCGCGTCTGGGGGCGAGAACCGCGCTGATGACCCATCGGGCGGATACGATCGGTGTGATGTCCTGCAATCCGGCCATCGGCGGGTTGGGCAAGGGCCATCTGGTGCGTGAAATCGATGCCATGGACGGGATCATGGGGCGGATTGCCGATCTGGCCGGAATTCAGTTCCGGCTTCTCAACCGGAAGAAAGGCCCTGCGGTGCGCGGCCCCCGGGCCCAGAGCGACCGGGCCATTTACCGGCGGGAGATGCAGGCGCTTCTGGCCGGATATCCCAATCTGACGATTATCGAAGCCGGCATTGCCGATATCGTGATGGAGCAAGGCCGCGTTCAGGGGGTTGCCGATGAACAGGGTCGTCAATGGTTCTGTGGTGCCGTGGTGCTGACTACCGGCACTTTTCTCAATGGCATCATGCATTTGGGGCCGGAGAAAAAGCCAGGCGGGCGCATTGGCGACCGGCCAAGCACGGCATTGGCCAGCCGTCTGCGCGCGGCGGGTTTTGCCATGGGGCGGCTGAAAACGGGGACGCCGCCGCGCCTCGATGGCAGAACCATCGATTGGGACGGCCTCGAAGTGCAGGAAGGGGACAGGCCGCCAGTGCCTTTTTCCTTTATGACCAGGGAAATCACCACCCCGCAGATCGATTGCCATATCACCCACACCAACCGCCAGACCCACGATATTATCCGGCGCAATCTCGACCGCTCGCCCATGTATAGCGGTCAGATCGAATCCGTGGGGCCGCGCTATTGCCCGTCGATCGAAGACAAGATCGTGCGTTTTGCCGAAAAGAACAGCCATCAGATTTTCCTCGAACCCGAAGGGTTGGAAGACAACACTGTCTATCCGAACGGTATTTCCACATCCCTGCCGGCCGATGTGCAGGAGGATCTGGTGCACAGCATTCCCGGTCTGGAAAAGGCGCGGATCACGCAATACGGCTATGCGATAGAATACGATTTCATCGATCCGCGCGAATTATCCGCTTCCCTTGAAACCCGCAGAATAGAGGGATTGTTTCTGGCCGGTCAGATCAATGGCACAACCGGTTATGAGGAAGCGGCGGCCCAGGGGTTGATTGCCGGCCTGAATGCCGCCCTGAAGGCGGGGAATGGGGCGCCGTTCACGCTTGATCGTTCGCAGGCCTATATCGGGGTGATGATCGACGATCTGATCACCCGCGGCGTTCAGGAACCTTATCGTATGTTTACCTCCCGTGCCGAATACCGGTTGAGCCTGCGTGCCGATAATGCCGATCAGCGGCTGACCCCTTTGGGCCTGTCTCTCGGTTGTGTCGGTCATGACAGGAGGACGCATTTTGAAGAAAAACAAGCCTTGCTCCAGCAGGCGCGGGATGAAGCCGAAGCCCTGACCCTGACACCGAAACAGGCCGGGGATCATGGGCTGAAGATCAATCAGGATGGTGTTCGTCGTAATCTGATGCAGCTTCTGGCCTTTCCCGATATCGATTTTTCCTGTTTGGCCGAAATCTGGCCACAGATCAAAAAGTGGCGGGACGATATCCGCGAACAAATCGAAATCGATGCGCGGTATCATAATTATCTTGCCCGGCAGGAAGCGGATATCGAAGCCTTCCGCAAGGACGAAAACCTGCTTCTGCCCCAAGGTCTGGATTACGACCGGATTGGCGGTTTGTCCAACGAGGTGCGGACCAAGCTGAAACAGACGCAACCGGCGACTTTGGGGCAAGCGGCACGTATTTCCGGGGTTACGCCGGCGGCCTTATCGGCCTTGCTGGTTCATATCCGCAAGAAACGGGCGAGTTAGGGCGATGAAAACGCCACCGGGGGAAAATCTGGATAAGCAACAGGTTCAGAAGCTGCTGCGGCAGCGTTTCGATGTTTCACGTGAAACATTGCAAAAACTGGAAATCTATGAAGCGCTGCTGCTGAAATGGCAAAGAAAGATCAATCTGATCGGTCCCTCCACGGTGCAATGGGTCTGGCAACGCCATTTTCTCGATTCCATACAGCTGCTGCCATGGGCGCCGCCCGGTTGGCAAAGCTGGGTGGATCTGGGCAGCGGAGCGGGGTTTCCCGGCTTGCCGGTGGCCATTGTCAGCAAAAGGCCGGTGACCCTGATCGAATCCGATCAGCGCAAGGCGGTTTTCATGCGCGAAGTGATCCGCCAGACCGGTGCCCCTGCGACGGTTGTTGATCAGAGGATAGAAGAGGCGGCGCCGAGGCATGCGGATGTGATCTCGGCGCGGGCCCTGGCGCCGCTTGACAGATTGCTGGACCTGGCCAGCCGGCATGCCGGTACAAATACTGTCTATCTGTTCCTGAAAGGGCGAAATATAGATGCAGAGTTGACGCAAACCACAAAATATAGGAGCATGAAGCTCACCCAGCAGCCGAGTTTGACAGCCAGAGACAGCGTGATTTTACGTCTTGAGGGGGAATGGCATGACGCAGAATGAGCTTTCGCAGCCGGAAATCGGTCAAAATGACAGGAAAGCGACCGCTACGGAGAGTGCCAGGGTGTTTGCCATCGCCAACCAGAAAGGCGGCGTCGGCAAAACGACAACGGCGATCAATCTGGCAACGGCCCTGGCGGCGGTGGGCAAGAAGGTTCTGGTTCTGGACCTCGATCCCCAGGGAAATGCCAGCACCGGTCTTGGCATTGCCCCGGCGGACAGGGGGCTGAATACCTATAAGGTGCTGCACGGTCATTGCTCCATCGCTGAGGCGGCGCAGCAATCGCGTATTCCCAATCTTTTTATTGTGCCTTCAAGCGTCAATCTGTCGGGGGCGGAACTGGAACTGATCGATCAGCCGCGGGCGCATTTCCGCCTCAAGGATGCGGTCAGCGAGGCCGGCGGTCTGTACGATTACATTCTGGTCGATTGTCCGCCATCGCTGAATCTGATTACGGTCAATGCGCTGGCGGCGGCCGATGCGGTTCTGGTGCCGCTGCAATGTGAATTTTTCGCCCTTGAAGGGCTGACGCAATTGCTGAAAACCATCGATCGGGTCAAGGCAACGCTGAATCACGGGCTAAGCATTCAGGGCGTGGTGCTGACAATGTTCGACCGGCGCAACAATCTGTCGGAACAGGTTGCCCAGGACGTTCGTGCCTTTCTCGGTAACAAGGTCTATCAGACGATCATTCCCAGGAATGTGCGGATTTCGGAGGCGCCGTCTCATGGCATTCCGGCGCTTGTTTACGATCATCGCTGTGCCGGCAGCAAGGCCTATATGCAGCTTGCCAGCGAAATGCTGCGGCGGGAGCGGATGCTGGCGGCCTGACGGATCTTTCACTGAGCTTCTGGCCAGGGGAAAGCGGTGTAAAACCAAAAGCTTAAAAAGATAAGACTGAGAAAGATAAGCGGATTTTGCGGTAAAGGTAAAGGTGGATGGCCGTCCCTGAAACAACGGAAATGCGGGACGGCGATGACTGGGTGATGACCGATGAGCGATGAAAGCAAGAAAAAAGGCTTGGGCCGGGGCCTTGCCGCCCTGTTGGGTGGCGAGGGCGAAGAAGATCTGGCGAATCTGGATCGCATTCGCTCATCCAAGGAGGTCCCGGTCGAGGATCTGATACCCTCGCCCTTTCAGCCGCGACGCAACTGGGATGAGGACGAGCTGAATTCGCTCGTCGGCTCCATCCGTGAAAAGGGTGTTCTGCAGCCGATCCTGGTGCGCCGTTCACGCCAGGAACCGGATAAATACGAAATCATTGCCGGCGAACGCCGCTGGCGGGCCGCGCAGAAGGCACAGCTTTACGAAGTGCCGGTGATCATTCGTGATTTCGATGACCGCGATACCCTTGAAATTGCCCTGATCGAGAATATTCAGCGTCAGGATCTCACCCCGATCGAGGAGGCGGCAGGCTATCAGCGCCTGATGGAGGAGTTCAATTACACCCAGGATCAGCTTTCCCAGGCTCTGGGCAAGAGCCGCAGCCATATCGCCAATACGCTGCGCCTGCTGACCCTGCCGGAAAAAGTGAAGGCCTATGTCGACAGCGGCGAGCTGAGCGCCGGGGCGGCCCGGGCGCTGATTACCGCTGAAAACCCTGTTGAACTGGCGGAAAAGGCCATCAAACAGGGGCTGAACGTGCGCCAGATCGAACGTTTGCGCAAACGTCAGGGCAAGGGCGGCGATCAGGCGGTTAAATCGGTGAAGAACGCCGATACCATTGCCCTGGAGAACAGCCTGTCCGCCGCTTTGGGCATGAAGGTCGTCATTACCTATAAGGACGATGGCAGCGGCACGGTGAACATTCGCTATGCCTCGCTCGAACAGTTGGACGATCTGTGCCAGCGGCTTTCACGCCCTCTGGACGGGCACCATGAGACGGGCATGGCCGGGCAGCCGGCCCTGGCCGAGGATCCTCTGGAAGAGGGGGATGACGGAGAAGAGGATCTGATCCTCGACAAGGCGATGGAAATGCCGCCGGAAACGGATTCGGTGACGGAAGAGACCGATGAGGACCAAGGCGAACGAAACCGCGATGAGGATTCTTCCGGAGGAAACAGCCAGGCGGCGGCGGACGGCGATATCCCTGTCGATGAGGAAGAAGAAACCGTGCCGGAGATGGAGGATCAGCGCAACGGCCTCGATGCCATCGCGCGGTTTCTCAGCGGTCAGGAAGGCGATGAGATGGAAGGGACAGGTCCCGATGATGCGGCCCTGAGCAGCGAGGATATCGACAGTTTGCTGAGCGAGGTCGATGAGATCCTCGAACGATCCGCCAATGAGGCGGAGGAGAACAGCGAAGCCGCCAGCGAGGAAGCCGTTGCCGCAGAGAACAAGAAAGCCGGCTGAGGATGGCAGGCGGCCTCGCGGATAGCGTTTGCCGGCCTTGTTGCGGTTTTCTCGGATGTCTTGTCCGGCAGGGAGATGAGAGCTTCAGTCCCGGTTTTTCAGGAAAGAACGCGTCGATAACTGCATGACGGTTCTTTCGCAAAGGCTGGTTGCCGGCGCGCCGGTACGCCGGGTTTGTTCTTCCGCATTCAGAATAATTTCGATGGCGGAAAGAAGCTGCCTTTTGTTCCAGCGGCGCAGCTGCTTCATGAAGGACTGAATTCTGCTGAAGTGAACCGGCGGCTGCATCCGTTTCAGCATGGATTCGCTGACGGGCTGGTCGTTCGCTGCCAGTTTGATCGCCAGCAGCCGGTCGAAATGGTTGCCGAAACTGGCCAGGATTTGCGCAGCCTCTATGCCATTGGCCTGACAGCGGGCAAGAAGGCCTGGAATTCTGCGGCTTTCCCCGCAGGCGGCGGCATCGCAGAGCTGATCGACGAAAAAGGCGGAAACATCGCCGATACAGGCTTCGATATCCTCTATGGTGATTTCCCGCGGTTCCGTTCCGGCATAAAGCGCCAGTTTTTCGATTTCCCGCCGCGAAAGAAGCCGGTCTGCGCCAAGCAGGGATTTAAGCTGACGGCGGGCATCGGGGGCGATTGTATGGCCGCAGGATGCGAGGATTTCACCGATCAGATCGTCAAGGGAAGCCTGCGAATCCTGATAACAGGCAATGGCGGCGGCATCGGGGGCCTTTATTGCCTGTTTGACAAGGGAATCGCGATTGCCGAGAACCGTGCTTTCGGCAACGATCCACCCTTGCGGCTGCGCCGCTTTATCCTGGAGCAGGGCGGACAGGGGCGCCTGGCCCTTGCGGGTAAGATTGCGGATGTGAACCAAGGGCTTGTCGCCGGTCAGCGAAATGGAGTTGACGGCATCGTAAAGCCGGGCCGGATCCTGTTCGAGATCGTTTCCGGATAAGCGGGTGACCTGAAAGGGATCGTCGGGATCGCGGGCCAGTGCCGCCACCAGTTTTTCGCCGAGCTCGCGCACCAGGCCCGCATCGCTGCCAAAGACAAGATAAAGCCGCATGCCGGGATCGGGCCGGGCGGCGAAGCGGGACTGATCCTTGGGAGCGATGCGCATGGCCTGCTTGTCCGGAATCAGTTTTTCTGAAAATAAGAGGCCAGCCTGTCGACCAGATCGAGGGCAAGCTGGCGCGCGGCGCGGTTTTCGGCATCCTGTTCGGCGGCGAGGTTGGCATATTCGGAGACCACCACATTATAGGAGGAAACCGAACGCAGCCGGCCCTTGAGCAGCGCTTTGCGATCGCTCAGGCGATAGAGGGTATAATCGGCATCGAGCAGCAGGTTGAAACGGGTTACCGTTTCGTCCTGACGGATCGCCAGGCCTTCCTTGCGGGTTTTCAACTGCAACGCCAGCTCGTAAACTGGTTTTTCCGGTCTGCCGCGCGGATTGGCCCGGGCGGTGATTTCCTTCCAGATCTGCTGCCCCAGGCGGCCGGGCGGCATGAGAATGCGTGTCTGCGCCAGGGCCGGACCGGCACCGCTGTTTGCCGCCAGCATCGGGCGGAAACCGCAGCCGCCCAACAGCAGCAGGGCGGTGCCGGTCAGGATATGGCGTCTAGATAACGACATTGACGATCCGGTTCGGCACAATAATGACCTTGCGGATGGGCCGATCGCCGATTGCCTTGCGGACATTGGCGATTTCCAGAGCGGCTTTTTCCAGTGCCTCCTTATCCATGTCCTTCGCCACTTCCAGCGTGCCGCGCAGCTTGCCGCGCACCTGCACCGCAATGGTGACGGTATCGTCCTGACACAAGGCCTCGTCCCATTGGGGCCAGGGGGCGTCGATAATGCGGCCTTCATGGCCCAGGCGCTGCCACAGCTCCTCGGCCAGATGCGGCATCATCGGCGCGAACAGGCGTATGAGAATTTCGAATCCTTCGCGCAACGCCGCCATCTGCCCCTTGTCGGCCGTATCGAGCTTTTTGAGGTTCTGTTCCACGGCATTGACGCATTCATGAATGCGGGCGACGGCGCGGTTGAAATGAAATTTCTCGATCGCATCGGTCACGTCGCGGGCCGCCTTGTGGGTTTCTTTCAGCAGATCGAGGGCGGGACCGTCCGCACGATCGGGCAACGGGGCCGGGTTGTCGGGCAGCCATTGTACATGACCGGCAACAAGGGCGTAGACCCGCTGCACGAAGCGCCAGGCACCGCGGATGCCGGCATCGGACCATTCGATATCGCGTTCCGGCGGGCTGTCGGACATCATGAACCAGCGGGCGGTATCGGCACCGTAGCTGTTGACGATGTCATCGGTATCCACGACGTTTTTCTTCGATTTGCTCATCTTTTCGATGCGGCCGACGGTTACGGGCCGGCCGCTTTCGCGATGGATGAAATTGCCGTTTTCATCCTCGGTCACTTCCTCGGGGAAGACCCATTTGCCATCGTCGGTGCGGTAGGTGCGATGGGTGACCATGCCCTGGGTGAACAGCCCGGCGAACGGCTCGGACAGGTTGACATGGCCGGTTTCGCGCATGGCGCGGGTGAAGAAGCGCGAATAAAGCAGGTGCAGCACGGCATGCTCGATGCCGCCGATATACTGATCGACCGGCAGCCAGTAATCCGCCGCGTCGCGATCGACGGGTTCCGCCGCCTTTGGCGAACAGAAACGGGCGAAATACCAGGACGAATCGACAAAGGTATCGAAGGTATCGGTTTCGCGCAGGGCCGGTCTGGTGCATTTCGGGCAGGTGGTGTGCTTCCAGCTCGGGTGATGCTCCAGCGGATTGCCCGGCTTGTCGAAACGGACATCGTCGGGCAGGGTGACGGGCAGGTCCTGCCGGGGCACGGGTACGATGCCGCAATCCTCGCAATGGATGACAGGAATCGGGCAGCCCCAATAGCGCTGGCGGGAAATGCCCCAGTCGCGCAGGCGATAATTCACCGTGGCCTTGCCCTTGCCCATGGCTTCGAAACGGCGGGTGACTTCCGCCTTGGCCTCGCTGACGGACAGGCCGTTGAGGAAATCGGAATTGATCAGCACGCCGTTCCGATTGTCCGTATAGGCGGTGCCGTTGTCGATGGCGAAGCTGTCATCGGCATCCTTCGGCCGGACAACGGTTTTCACCGGCAGGCCGTATTTCAGCGCGAAGTCGAGATCGCGCTGATCGTGCGCCGGACAGCCGAAGATGGCGCCGGTGCCGTAATTCATCAGCACGAAATTGGCGATATAGACCGGCAGTTCGCGATCCTCGAAGGGGTGACGGACGCGCAGCCCCGTATCCAGACCGCGTTTTTCCGCCTTTTCGATCGCTTCCTCGGAGGTGCCGAGGCGTTCGCATTCGCCGATAAAGGCGGCGATATCCTCGTTTTCCGCCGCCAGGGCGCGGGAAAGGGGATGATCGGGAGACAGGGCCAGGAAGCTGGCGCCGAAAATGGTGTCGGGGCGGGTGGAATAGACGTCTATTTCCCCCTTGCCGTCGCTGCGGGTAAAGCTGAAATGCAGCCCCTCGGAACGGCCGATCCATTTTTCCTGCATCAGGCGGACCCGTTCGGGCCAGCGCTCCAGATCCTCAAGGGAGCGCAGCAGATCCTCGGCATAATCGGTGATGCGGAAAAACCACTGCGAAAGCTGGCGTTTCTCGACAATGGCGCCGGAACGCCAGCCGCGGCCGTCGATCACCTGCTCATTGGCCAGAACCGTTTGATCGACGGGGTCCCAATTGACCCAGGATTCCTTGCGATAGGCCAGGCCCTTTTCCAGCATGTCGAGGAACAGTGCCTGCTGTTTGCCGTAATATTCCGGATCGCAGGTGGCGAATTCGCGTTCCCAATCCAGCGAAAGGCCCATGCTTTTGAACTGGGCCTTCATGTTGGCGATGTTTTCATAGGTCCATTTGCGCGGGTGGATGTTGCGTTCGATCGCCGCGTTTTCCGCCGGCAGGCCGAAGGCATCCCAGCCCATGGGATGGAGCACGTTGTAACCGCGGGCCCGCTTGTAGCGGGCAACCAGATCGCCCATGGAATAGTTGCGGGTATGGCCGATATGAATGCGCCCCGAAGGATAGGGGAACATCTCCAGGACATAATATTTGGGGCGTTCCGGATCCTCGCGGCTGGAAAAGCAACGCTCTTCCTCCCAGATCCTCTGCCATTTGGCTTCCACTTCGCGGGCGTTGTAGCGCAAGGATGTCTTGCTCATGCAAAAACCTCGATAAATAAAACTCAGAGCGGCTCAAAGTGGCTGATTGCCGCGCATCCGGTATTTCATGCGGCGAAATTCATCGTTCTGACAGGCTATTCGCCGAGAAAATCGCGCCGTAATTCACGGGCCCGGGTCAGGATCGTGTCTTCAAGCTCGGTGACGGTTTTGCGGGCGACCGGAACATTGCGCCATTCATCGCCTTCGCGGCGCTGATGGAAAAGAGAAGCCTTCAGCCCGTCGGCGCGCAGGCGTCGGTCCAGAATATAGACGGTGACCTTGAAGCGTTCGTTGGGTGTGGAGGGCGGGCTGTACCAATCGGTAATGATCACGCCGCCGAAGGGATCGGCACTGGCAAGGGGCATGAAGGACAGCGTGTCCAGCGATGCCCGCCACAGGAAGCTGTTGACGCCGATCCCGCCGCCGGAGCCGTTGTCCTGCTTCGGCCGATCGTTAGAGAACAGGCCGCCAGGGCCGAAGATCGTGTCCTGCTGCTGGGTATTGGGTGAAGGCCTGGGATTGTATTTGTTTTTGGTTCCGGGCACCTTTTCCGGATAGACGGCTTCGGTCTGCAGGTTTTCACATCCGGCCAGCAATACGACCGCCAGCAGGGCCGGCAGCAGCCTGAAAACCGCATGGAGACGGCACAGGGATCCCGGAAGGGGAAAATTCCGGCCGGAACCGGGGAACAGCCGATGTTTCAGGGAATGACCGGACAGAATTGTCATTGCAGGAGGCCTCTGGCTTTTGGAACGACCGAGTTGTGAAATACGCGTTGTCTAATACCCATGGGATCCTGATTTTTATAGGAGAGCCGCGCCCTTCACAACCATGATTGCGCATCCGGGCGCCAGAATGCGGGGCCCGGCCCTTCCCTTATCGGAGGAAGAGGGAAGACAAGAAGCCGCGATAGCGGCGAATCAAGGCCTTCCATGAGCCGGGTTTCTGTCACTGTGGTGTTTCGGCAACGGCCGGAATTGTTAAGGGACGGTAAAGAAATTGCGGCCGAAAGCGCTGAATTTGCAGTGAAAAAGCCTGTTGGGGAACCAAACTGTGACAAAAAAATCACAGCAGAAGAGTTTTACCGTCCCGCATGCTCACTTCCCCTTGAAGGCAGGGGGCAAAAAATATTAACTCGAACCGTCCCCGGCGATCCGGGGGGTAACAATACCTGTTGGCGCAGTCGTTGTGTAAATAAGGCAGTTGTAAAGTTTACGACCGCATTTTCGTAGCGACTGTGCTTTTGTTTCAAGGGTATCAGAGAGGCAGAAATGAAAAACTTCCTTTATGGCACGACGGCCCTGGTTGCCGCCGGTGTAATGGTCAGCGGTTCCGCTTCCGCTGCCGAAAAGATCAAGCTGAAGGTCGGTGGTTACTTCCAGGCCATGGCTGTCTATGTGGATCAGGACAGCTCCCTGAACCGCCGCGACAACTATCTGATTCGCGAAGGCGAAATCATCTTCGCCGGTTCCACCACCCTGGACAACGGCCTGAAGGTCGGCGTCAATGTTCAGCTCGAAGCTGAAACCTGCGGCGACCAGATCGACGAATCCTACATCTTCTTCTCCGGCTCCTGGGGTCAGGTGATCATCGGTGCCGAAGATGCCGCAGCGAATAAGATGCAGTATGGCCAGGTTGGCGGCGTTGCCGTCGGCGTTGCTTCGCCGAACTTCGGCTTCACCCAGGGCGGCACGATCTTCACCGGTCCGGGCATCCTTACCGACTCCGAAAAGCTGACCTATTTCACGCCGCGCATGAGCGGTTTCCAGGTCGGTGTGTCCTACACGCCTGACAAGGCTTGCGAAGCTGCCACCAACTGCTCCAACTATTCGGGCTCCAACAAGGACGATGGCACCGACGGCACCATCGGTTCGGTCTACTCGATTGCTGCCAACTGGGTCGGCAACTTCCAGAGCGCTTCGGTTGCGGTTTTTGCTTCCTATGAGCGCGGCGAAGACGAGAGCAACACTGCAACCACCGATGACAATACCGAATGGTCCATTGGCGGTGAAGTTGGCTTCAACGGCTTCAAGGTCGGTGGTCAGTACACCGATGAGGACAATGACGGCGGCACGAAGAATTCCGACAACAAGCGCTGGACGGTGGGTGCCCAGTACGGCACCGGCCCGTGGGCCGTCGGTATTCAGTATGCCAAGCTGGATGCCAAAGCCGCAAACAGCGACAAGGATGCTGTCAGCGTCGAAGGTTCCTACGTCCTCGGCCCGGGTGTCTCGGTCGTCGGTGGCGTGCACTGGTGGGATGTCGATGCCCAGCCCGACAATGCGGTTGCCGTGTTCGTCGGTACGAAGCTCGGCTTCTAATCCACAAAGTATCAGTATCTGATGCTTGGAAGGCGGACCCTCGGGTCCGCCTTCCTTGTTTTGGCGACCTGTTAATCGGAATAATCAGGGGCGGCCTTTCCCTTTTCGTTTTGGCCGCTCTCTGCGATGAATGGCTTTGTCTCCCTGCCTTGTTTCAGGTAAACAATCCTGCAGCGGTATTTCGGAATTATGCGGAAGCGAAGGAGACATCATGGGCGCGCTGATCTGGCTGGCCTCCTACCCCAAATCGGGCAATACCTGGATGCGGGCCTTCCTGCATAATCTGCTGCAGAATCCGGCCCGTCCGGTGCCGATCAATTCCCTGGACAGCATGACGCTCGGCGATTCACAGAAATCCTGGTACCAGGCCTGTGCCGATAAACCGCTGGATCAGATGACCCTCGATGAAATCCTCGCCCTCACCCCCAGGGTTCACCGCCGGATGATGGGGGCGCATCCGGATTCCATCTTTGTCAAAACCCATAATTTTCTCGGCAAGATCAGGGGCATCCCCCTGATCACCCTCGACTGTACGGTGGGGGCGATTTACATTCTGCGCAATCCGCTGGATGTATCGATCTCGCTGGCCCATCATTTCGGCATGACTATCGATCAGGCGATCGACATGCTCAACAGCCATGAAGCCATGACCCCGGAAGACGATCTGAACATTCCGCAGTTTTACCAGAGCTGGTCCGATCATGTCTCAAGCTGGTGCGAAACCCCCGGTCACGGGCTGCATATCGTCCGTTACGAGGACATGCTGGATCATCCGCGAAAAACCTTCAAGGGCGTGGCTTCGTTTCTGGGGCTCAATCCCCCCGCGGAGCGATTGCGCAAGGCGATCAAGTTTTCATCCTTCAAGGTGTTGCAGAATCAGGAAAAAACCGGCGGATTCAAGGAAAAGGCGGTCAATGCAGAGCGTTTTTTCCGGGCCGGCCGTTCCGGACAATGGAAAAAGGACCTGACACCCGCCCAGGTCGAACGCATTGTCAAGGCCCATGGCCGGCTGATGGAAAAATACGGTTACCTGCCCTGAAGCCGTGCCTGTAGATCGTCGCGGATAAAGGCCACGGCCTCTTCCGGTTTATCGCTGAGCAGACGAACGCAGGGGACGGGTTTTTCCAGAAGCTGCCGGGCGATATCGCCATGGGGGCCTGAAGGCAGGCCGGGCAGATCCTGCAGCGAGCATTTCAGGCTGCCCATGCAGCCGATACGCCCGTCCCTGCTCAGGCGCAATTTGGCCAGGCCGCAGGGCGCTGCACAATGATCGCCCTTATACGGCACCGCCCAGCGCTGCAGATTGGTGAAGCGCCCCTGCAGGATATCGCCGGGGGCGGATGTGTATATGGCGGTGCCCGGGGTGGCGAAAAGCTTGCTCATATGGGCGGGGCCGGAATCGGCGAAAACGCCGTAATCGGTATCGCGCACGGCTTCCATCAGGGCGCCGATCGAGGGCAGCCCTTCGATAATGGTGATGTTTTCCGGCAGTTTTCCTTTCAGGGCGGCAAGATAGGCCTTTCCCTGCCCCTGATCCCGGTTCAGATAAACGGTTACCGCCCCGGTTTCGCAAAGCCCGCGGGCCAGGGCAATGGTGACGGCGAAGGGCAGGGTGCGCAGGGGAGAAGTCGCCAGGGGAAAAATACCGATGGCGGGGCGGGGATTGACGATCTGTCGCGGGGCGGAGGGATAATCTTCCTCGCAGGGCGGCAGGGAGAAGGCGGATAGAAGCTCTGCCTCCATATCGACCGGCCAGATATCGACATTGCGCCGGGATTCGAGATGACCCAGATCGATCACCACATCCCAGCTTTTCAGATCCTTGCGGCCGATCCACAGGGAATAGACCTTGATTTTCCTGTCGATCAGATAGATGTCGGCGGCCGAGCGGGCACAGAATACCCCCATGGCCCGGGGTTTGTGCCGGCGCTGAAAGCTTTTGAGAAACAGCAATGTCGCGACATTGCTGCCCAGGGCCTGCGAGGGCAGAAGAAACAGGACACGGCGGCCGCGATAACGGCCGGTGGCCCAGTCCTTGCGGTCCAGGCATTTGATTTCGGCCTGTTCCCTGACGACCCGGAACTGTCCGGGATTGGGCAGAATGGCACGGGTCAGAAACAGTTGCGAGGAGGTATAGAAATGCCCGCCGCCGCGGCCGGTCTGTTCGGCGCGCGGGCTGCAGTTATGCAGGTTGAAGCGGAAATGGTCGCGGGCCGTGAATTCCAGCAGGGGCGTGCGGTTGACCGCCATGAATCAATGTTCCTTGATGGCTTTAAGGCGGATAGTCATTTCGGAAATAACATTGTTATGCATGCGCATGGCCTGATTGAGTTCCTTTGCCGATAACTTGCCCGCGGCATATTGGCTGCGCCAAGGCTCATCCGGCGTCATCTGTACATCCAGGATGTCGAAATCCGTCCCTGTCTGTATGGCCAAAGGAGTGTTGGCCAGGCCGCTTTTCGCCCATTCGCGGTTTTTCTTCAATGAAAACATTTCCAGCCCCTGCGGCGTGATTGCCCGCACATGGGTGGGATCGTTGAGAAAATGATCGTGGCGGGGATGGGGCACCGTGATCGTAATCACAGCTCCGTGACGGCAGATGCGCCATATCTCCTTCATGATGCCGAGGAAGACCGGAACCTCGGCCCCGAGATGTTCGAGAACATGACGCAGAAGGATTTCATCGACGCTGTCATCGTCCCAGGGCCAGGGCAATGTATTCAGATCGGCGATCATATCCGGATCGCATTCGCTGAAAGTGTCGACATTGACGAAACCGTCCCGTTTATCGAAACCGCAGCCCAGATTAAGACGCATTTAACAAAACTCCTTCATAAAATTCGCTGCAGTGTAAATATCTGCCGGGATAAGGACAATCCTGTTGTCTTTGATCCTTGTTTTAGCGCGCGCAGGAGAATAAGGAAGTATGATTGCATCGAAAGCTTGACATGTCTTTCGGATCGGGCATTTTCCATATCCGAATCGCATTAAACTTTAACGCACATAATTTAAGTGTGAAAATGAGAGTTCATCCCTTGTAACAGACAGGCCGGAAACAGAATGAGCAACCTGGACGAACTGGAAAGTCAAAGCATCTACATCCTGCGTGAGGCGTTTCACAGCATCGAGAAACTTGCCATGCTCTGGTCGCTGGGCAAGGATTCGAACGTCATGATCTGGCTGGCGCGCAAGGCGTTCTTCGGTCATGTGCCTTTTCCGCTTATTCATATCGATACCGGAAAGAAATTTCCGGAGATGTATGAATTCCGCGATCATTATACCAGAGAGTGGAATCTGGACCTGCGTCTTGGCGAATGCCCGCCGATCGAGGAGATCGATCCCACCCTGCCGCCCGCGGCCCGTTCGGCTGCGCGCAAGACCGCCGGTCTGAAGGCGTTTCTGGAAAAGGAAGGCTTCACCGGCGTGATCGCCGGCATCCGCCGCGACGAACAGGCAACCCGCGCCAAGGAGCGGGTGTTCAGCCCCCGCAACACGGCCGGCGCATGGGACTTCAAGGATCAGCCGCCGGAATTCTGGGATCAGTTCAATACGGAATTCCCCCCGGGCACGCATCTGCGCATTCATCCGTTGCTGCATTGGACCGAAGTCGATATCTGGCGTTACACCAAGCGCGAGGGGATTCCGACGATTTCCTTGTATTTCGCCAAAAACGGCAAGCGTTACCGCTCTCTCGGCGATAAGGACATCACCTTCCCCGTGGACAGTAATGCCGCGACGCTCGACGAGATCATCGCCGAGCTGGAAGTGACCAAGGTGGCCGAGCGCGCCGGGCGGGCCATGGATCATGAGGCCGAGGATACGTTCGAGCGCCTGCGCGCCGACGGTTATCTGTAAACCCGCTCCTGAACATATAACAAGGCAACGAGACTGAAAGGCGACGCACCATGTCGGCAGCAGAAGCCAAGCAAACCATGAAAATCGTTATCGTCGGCCATGTCGATCACGGTAAATCGACCCTGGTCGGACGGATGTTCAACGATACCGGTTCCCTGCCGGAAGGGCGGGTCGATGAAATCCGCGCCATGTGCGTGAAGCGGGGCATGCCCTTCGAATGGGCCTTCCTCATGGACGCCCTTCAGGCGGAACGCGATCAGGGCATCACCATCGATACATCGCAGATCTGGTTCAAGACGGACAAGCGCAACTATGTCATCATCGATGCGCCGGGGCATAAGGAATTCCTGAA
>JALXAG010000004.1 GCA_026992315.1 Sneathiellales bacterium
ATCATGCTACCGCCGGAACATATTGCCGGGGCCGATTACCTCGTGGTCGAATCGACCTATGGCAACCGGCGGCACGAACCGGACGACCCGGTGGACGAGCTGGGCAGCATCATTTCCTCCACCGTCGCCAGGGGCGGCAAGATCATCATCCCCGCCTTTGCCGTCGGGCGGACGCAGAACATCCTTTTTTACATTCACGAACTGAAAAGGCAGGGACGCATTCCCGACGATCTTCCGGTATTCATGGACAGCCCCATGGCAATCGACACGACGGAACTCTATTTGCGCCACAACGGGGATCACGGCCTCAGCCCGGAGATGGCCCGCACCGTCTGCCGGACCGCCAGGCCGGTGCGCAGCGTCGAGGAATCGAAGGCCATAGACCGCCTGGCGATGCCCTGCATCATTATTTCCGCCAGCGGCATGGCCACCGGTGGGCGGGTGCTCCATCATCTGAAAAGCCATCTGGGCGATTTGCGCAACACCATTCTGTTCGCCGGTTACCAGGCGGGCGGCACCCGGGGCGACCGGCTGTTGCGCGGTGAAAAATCGATCAAGATTCACGGTCAGATGTGGCCGGTGAATGCGCGTATCGAAGTTCTCCACAATGTCTCGGCTCATGCCGATTACAAGGAGATCCTCGACTGGCTCGGCCATTTCCGCCGGCCACCGCGCATGACCTTCGTCACTCATGGCGAGAAGGAGGCCGCCCTGGCCATGTGCAAGCGCATCGGGGAGAAATTGGGCTGGCCAGCCGAAGTGCCCGATTATCTGGAAACGAAGGATTTGCCATGACCCGTCATCCGCCGCTGAAACTGCACCGCATCGGCATCGACACCTATCTGGAGCCGGTCATCTATATGCGCGCCGACTGTCCCGCCTGCCGCTCCGAAGGGCTCGAGGTCCATGCCAGGGTTCATGTCACCTTCGAAGACCGCTCCATCATCGCCACGCTGAATACGGTCGACTCCGCCATACTGGGGGAAAATACGGCCGGGCTGTCCGAATATGCCTGGCAGCTTCTCGGCGCGCGCGAAGGCGGCGAAATCACCATCCGCCACGCCCTGCCCGTTTCCTCCTTCGATCATGTGCGCGGCAAGATCTATGGCCATGACTTCACGGACGAGGCCCTGCAAGACATCATCCGCGACATCACGGAGGGGCGTTATACCGATATCTTCACCTCCGCCTTCGTCACCATCTGCGCCGGGCGACGCATGGCCGATAGGGAAATCACCGCGCTGACCAACGCCATGGTCGATGCCGGTGACCGGCTGGAATGGCCGCAGGAACTTATCGTCGACAAACATTGCGTCGGCGGGCTGCCCGGCAACAGGACAACGCCGATCGTCGTCTCCATCGTTTCCGCCTTCGGCCTGACCATTCCGAAAACCTCATCGCGGGCCATTACCTCCCCTGCCGGCACCGCCGATACCATGGAGGTATTGGCCCCGGTCAATCTCGGTATCGATGCCATGCGCCGGGTGGTGGAACGCGAAGGCGGCTGCGTGATCTGGGGCGGCGCCATGGCGCTGAGCCCGGCCGACGACATCATCATCAGGGTGGAAAAAACCCTGGATCTGGACAGCGAAGGACAGATGGTCGCCTCCATCCTGTCGAAAAAGATCGCCGCCGGATCGAACCATGTGCTGATCGACATGCCCATCGGCCCGACCGCCAAAATCCGCAGCGCCCAGATGGCCGGGGTGTTGGAGAACTACCTGCGGGAAACGGCGCAGCATGTGGGTCTCAGGCTGAAAATACATTTCAGCGACGGCCGCCAGCCCGTGGGCAACGGCATCGGCCCGGCGCTCGAAGCCCGGGATATTCTGAAGGTTCTGCAAAATAGCCAAGACGCCCCCGTGGATCTGCGCGAACGGGCGCTGGCACTGGCCGGCAAGGTGATCGAATTCGCCCCCGGCATCACCGAGGGGCAAGGCTATGCCCTCGCCCGCGCCATTCTGGACGACGGGCGGGCCTGGCGGAAGTTCCGGGCCATTTGCGAGGCCCAGGGCGGCATGCGTGAAATTCCCCGTGCCGCCCGCCAGCACGAGATCACGGCCGGGCGGGCCGGGATCGTTACCGCCATCGACAACCGGCGCATCGCCCGCGTCGCCAAGCTGGCCGGTGCCCCCCGCGAGAAAGCGGCGGGCGTGGACCTGCATGTCAAGCTGGGCGAGCGGGTCGAGGCCGGGCAACCGCTCTATACCATTCATGCCGAAGCGCCCGGGCAGCTCGATTACGCGCTGGATTATCTGGCGCTTGGCAATCACGTCATCGATATCGGAGAGCCGGCATGACGAAACCCCTGATCCTGCCCTTCCCCGGCCATGAAGGCATGGCCCGCGAACTGGCCGCCGCCCTGTCCCTGCCGATGGCGCAGGCGACGATCCGTCATTTCCCCGACGGGGAAACATTCGTCCGTCTCGATACCCCGGTCAGGGGACGGGGCGTCATCGTCGTGTGCAGCCTGAACCATCCCGACAGCAAGATCATGGGGCTGATGTTCCTCAGCGATCTGCTGCGCGAATACGGCGCCGCCGAAATCGGGCTGGTCGCCCCCTATCTCGGCTATATGCGGCAGGATAAGCGTTTTCACGATGGCGAGGCGATCACATCGGCGATTTTCGCCCGCCTGCTATCCGGCCTGGTCGACTGGCTGATGACGGTCGATCCGCATCTGCATCGTTACCATTCGCTCGATGAAATCTATTCCATACCGGGCCATGTGCTGCATGCCACGGCCGCCATTGCCGCCTGGATAGAGGAAAACGTGGATGACCCCGTTCTCATCGGTCCGGATGAGGAAAGCAACCAGTGGGTCGCCGATGTCGCCCGCCGTGCCCATGCCCCCTTTACGGTGCTGAGCAAGATCCGCCGCGGCGACCGCGATGTCGAAGTGTCCAGCCCGGAGCTGGACGACTGCCGGCAACGCACGCCGGTTCTGGTGGATGACATCATCTCGACCGCGCATACCATGATCGAAACCGTCGGCCATCTGAAGGAGGCCGGCATGCGCCCGCCGGTCTGCGTTGCCGTTCACGGCATCTTCGCCGGCACCGCCTATCAGGAACTGAAGGATGCCGGCGCGGGGCGCATCGTCACCACCAACACCATCCCCCATCCCAGCAACGCCATCGATATCGGCGGGCTGATCGCCAAGGCGCTCGCCGAACGAAACCCGCCTGCCACAACCTGACCCTTCCGGGCAGGCCCGCCCTTTGAAACCCGGGTATCTTGAATATTTTTTGCATTTGGATCATGGCGCAACGGCGCACTGATTTCGATCCGCGAATAGCTGGGGCATGTTCGGGCCATCCATCGGCTTCCGGCAACATGACATGGCCAGGCGGCGAGCCAGTTTTCCCGCCTTGCCTTAAGCGCGCATCATGTCTATTTTATTATAGTGGTATGTCTCATTATATATATGCCTTCTGATTTTATGATGCGGTCCATCGGTGCTTCTTTGCCACCTCACGAAATTCTTCTGCGTACCGAAGTCGCGCATCGGCTTGCCGCCACGACTGTAAGCCCACAAATATCCCTTTCCATATGGAGAAACGAAGGTCGTGACGTTGATTATGACTGTGCCAAAGGTCATACTTTCAGCTTCTATCTGAAAGGCGGTTATGGCAGCAGGCGCAAGACACACTCCGAGAATTTCGGCGGGCCCGAAAAAATTTGCATAATTCCTGACGGCGCATATTCACGCTGGGGGCATTCAGGGCCTCTTGTCTTTTTGCACCTGTATGTGAATGACGATGAACTGCGGCGTCGTTTTGTCGAGACAACGGAAAAAGACGCCAGGCTCTGCCGCGTCCCTGAAATAGATTATGGCGATATCCGGCCTGTAAAAAACGCGTTCCGGGCATTGTTTCTGGCATGGCGTAGTAGCGAACGCCTTGCCATAGAAAGTGCCCTTACGGAGCTATTGACAGAAATTTATGCCATTTGCCATCCGCCAGCCCGAGTTCAGCTGAAAGGCGGGCTCAGCAATCATTCTGCAAAAACGATCAGGGAGTATATAGAGGGTAACCTTGATAGATCTCTGACCTTACGCGAACTTTCCCGTCAGGTAAATTTGAGTGAATTTCATTTCCAGAAAATGTTTCGCGCTTCTTTTTCAATAAGTCCGGCCCGTTGGGTTCTTTTCCGTCGTATTGCTCGTGCCCGTGAGATGCTGGCAAGAAACGTGACAATTGCAGAAATTTCCACTCATTGCGGGTTTTCCGATCAGAGTCACTTCACCAGATCGTTCAGGAAAGCGACCGGAATGACACCCGGCACATACAGGGCACTAATTGCCCGAAAAACCATCAGATCAGGACTGTTTGCGCAGCCGCGAAGCCTCGACTCTGATGCCGACCATGTGAATCAGAATTCCGGTAATAATAATGATACTGCCCATGAGACGAAGACCGCCAAGGGATTCTGAAAACAGGAGGTTACCAAGAATGAATCCGATGATCGGAATCAATAACGTAAACGGAGCGACATTGGCTGCCTTATAGGTCGCTAAAGCTTTCACCCAAAAATAGTAGGCCATTATCGTTGCAATCAATCCCAGATAGATTGCCGGGAGCAAAGCTTCCACGACATGAACAATGGCTAGGTTCTCAAACTCTCCGGCAGCGCTGGCAAGCACAAGAAAAGGTAATGGCAACAGCATGCTTGCCCAGGCAACCAGAGCGATGGGATTATATTTCAGACCCTTTGAAGCGCCCCAGGCAATGACAAGATTTGATGCCCCCCACGACAACGCGGCACCGACTCCTAGAACCATTGGCAACAATCCGGTACGCCCTGCTGTTCCGAACAGAATAATACCCAGGCCAGAAAGACTGATGGCTATAGCAACCAAAGTGGCAGCGGGGATACGCTGCTTAAGAAAAAAAAGAGCAAGTATCGGCGTAAAAACGACCTGAAGCTGCACCAGAAGAGACGCCATGCCGGAAGTCAACCCCAAATATATTGCCAAAAAAAGAAGGGCAAATTGGCCAAAACCAAAGGTAAGAGCATACGATATAATAAAAGCAAACGGTACTTTGGGGCGAGAAACAAACAAAACCAGAGGAAAGGCAGCAATAAGGAACCGCATTGCAGCCAGAGTAAAGGGGCCGATTTCATAAACGCCAATCCGCATAACCGCGAAATTGCCACCCCAAATAAGAATGACAGGCAGAACAAGCCACAGCATGCCCATACCTTCGCTTGCGGACTTTTCACGCATGAGTGTGTTCTTTCAGAAGGTCGAAAACGACTTGTTCTGGAAAACGTTTATATTTCATCCGCAACTCCACGGTTCTGTCACAGAAAGCGGCCTGACGCGTATGGCGGCCATAGGTTAGATCAAGGACAGGCGTGTTGTTTTGAACATTCTTGCGGTGAAGTTCTCTCCGCTTCATCGCCCGTTTACAAGATGTCGCGGCTTATGTCTCTTCACTCAGCCTTCCTGGCTGACGAAATACATTCTGAGCCTTCCGGACAGGGCATCGGCATTCAACGAAAAAGGGCGCGGGTTGCGCCGCGCCCTTTCCCGATAAAAGCTGCCGCCGTTCTTCAGTGATCGAGGATCTGGCTGAGGAACAGCTTGGTACGGTCGCTCTGCGGATTGGTGAAGAAATTCTCGGGATCGTTTTCCTCGATAATTTCACCGCCATCCATGAAGATCACCCGGTTGGCGACCTTGCGCGCGAAGCCCATTTCATGGGTTACGCAGATCATGGTCATGCCTTCCTCGGCCAGGGTGATCATCACATCCAGCACTTCCTTGATCATTTCCGGATCGAGCGCCGAGGTCGGCTCGTCGAACAGCATGATCTTCGGATTCATGCACAGCGAACGGGCGATGGCCACGCGCTGCTGCTGCCCGCCCGAAAGCTGGCCGGGGTATTTGTCCGCCTGTTCCGGGATTTTCACCCGTTCCAGGTACTTCATGGCAATTTCCTCGGCGTCCTTTTTGGGCATCTTGCGCACCCAGATCGGGGCCAGGGTGCAATTCTCAAGCACCGTCAGATGAGGAAACAGGTTGAAGTGCTGAAAGCACATGCCAACCTCGCGGCGGATCTCGTCGATCTTCTTGATATCGTCCGTCAGTTCGATGCCGTTGACGATAATCCGCCCCTGCTGGTGTTCCTCCAGCCGGTTGATGCAGCGGATCATCGTCGATTTGCCCGAACCGGACGGCCCGCAGACAACGATGCGTTCCCCCTTGTGCACGGTGAGATTGATGTCCTTGAGGACATGGAACTCGCCATACCATTTGTGCATATGCTCGATTTGGATCGCGACCTCGTCGCTGATCTTCATCTTCGATCGATCGATCTTGCGATCGGAAAGGTCTTCATTCATCACTCAATTCCTCGCCTAGCGCTTGTGCCCGGTGTGAAGCTTGCGCTCCAGATGCATCGAATAGCGGGACATGCTGAAACAGAAAATCCAGAAGCTGAAAGCCGCGAAAACATAGCCGGTTACAGGCACGCTCTCGCCCAGCCAGTTGGCATCGGTCAGCCCCACCTGCACGATACCGAGCAGGTCGAACAGGCCGATGATCAGCACCAGGGTCGTATCCTTGAACAGGCCGATAAAGGTGCTGACGATACCGGGAATGACCAGTTTCAGCGCCTGCGGCAGGATGACCAGCCGCATGGTTTTCCAATAGCTGAGGCCAAGAGCCTGCGCAGCCTCCGTCTGCCCCTTCGGAATGGCCTGCAGCCCGCCGCGCACCACCTCTGCCATATAGGCGGAGGAGAACAGCGACACCCCGATCAGCGCCCTAAGCAGCTTGTCGAAGGTGATCCCCGGCGGCAGGAAAAGCGGCAGCATCACCGATGCCATGAACAGTACCGAAATCAGCGGCACACCGCGCCACAACTCGATAAAGACGATGCAGAAGGTCTTGATCGCCGGCAGTTTGCTGCGCCGCCCCAGGGCCAGAAGAATTCCCAGGGGAAAACTCGCGACAATGCCGGTCACGGCAATGACCAGCGTAACCATGAGGCCGCCCCAGCGTGCCGTTTCGACGATTTCAAGACCGCTGCCCTTCGGCAGCAGGCCGAAGAAACTGCCGCCATAGAACAGGTAGAAGGCAATGAAGGGATAGACGACCAGCAGAAAGGCCAGAATCCATCCCTTCCGGCGCACCCTTTCGATGAACAGCGGGATCATCGCGATCACGGCAATGGCATAGCCGAGATTGACCCGCCAGCGCAGTTCTTCGGGGTAGAAACCATACATGAACTGGCCGAAGCGGTTGGTCACGAACGGCCAGCATGCGCCGCCGCCCGTACAATCCTTGGCACTGCTGCCGGTGAAGGTTGCATCCAGTACCGCCCACTGGAAAACGCCCGATACAACATCGTAGACGAAATAGAGGATCAGGACGGTCAGAATGGTATTGAACCAGGAGGAGAACAGATGTTCCCGCATCCAGGCAATCACGCCGATCGCCGTCGACGGCGGCGGCAGATCGGGATGTTCACCCGGCGTATACTGCCGGGGTTCTTGGGCTGTGATATCCGTCATCTTACCGCTCCACCAATGCCATTTTCTTGTTGTACCAGTTCATCAGCGCCGAAATGGACAGGCTGATGATCAGATAGACAAGCATGGTCAGGGAAATCACCTCGACGGCCTGACCGGTCTGATTGAGCACCGTGCCGGCAAACACCGACACCAGATCCGGATAGGCGATGGCCACCGCCAGCGAGGAGTTCTTCGTCAGGTTCAGATACTGACTCGTCAGCGGCGGAATGATCACCCGCAGGGCCTGCGGAATAACCACCAGGCGCAGGGTCTGCGTGGGACTCAGCCCCAGGGCGTAGGCGGCCTCCGTCTGTCCGTGGCTGACGGCCTGTATACCGGAACGGACGATTTCACCGATGAAGGACGCGGTGTAGATCGTCAGGGCCAGCCATAGCGAGGCCAGTTCGGGAATGATGACCGAACCGCCCCTGAAGTTAAAGCCCTTCAGGACCGGATAATCCCAGGAAAGCGGCATTCCCATGACCAGAAAAACGACAATGGGCAGGCCGATGATCATGCCCAGGCCGGAAAGGAAGACGGGAAATTGCTGTCCCGTCGCCTCCTGACGTTTCCTGGCCCAGCGCGCCAGAAAGACAGTGGCAATGATGCCAAGAAAAAAGGCGATAATAACGGCATTGAATCCGGGCTCCGGCACCGGCGCCGGAGTATAAAACCCGCGATTGTTAAGAAATATACTGTCCAATACCGTCACACTGTTGCGTGGCGCCGGCAGCAGCCGCAACACGCCGAAATACCAGAAGAAAATCTGCAGCAGCAGCGGGATGTTGCGGATTACTTCGATATAAACGGCGGCCACGCCGGAAACGAGAACGTTTTTGGAAAGCCGCGCAACGCCAATGATAAAACCCAGTATCGTTGCGCTGACAATGCCGAGGAAGGAAACCAGAAGCGTATTCAAGAGCCCGACGATAAAAGCATCGCCATAGGTCGATTCCTCGGAATATTCGATGAGAGATTGGATAATGCCAAAGCCGGCGGTACTGCCCAGAAACGAAAAACCTGAGGCAATGCCCCGTTCTTCGAGATTCTGGGTGGTGTTCTGAAAGATCGTATAGAAGAAGTATCCAAGGGCGGCGACCAGTACGGCCTGATAAAAATAACCCCTGATTTTCGGATCGTTCCAGAAAACGGCTTTCGCTGGCGCGCCATCTTTACGATCGGCAGCCATTTCAGCCCCCTTAATTTTAGTGTTTTCTGTGCACGTGCATGAATACGGCGCGCCCGAGGGTTCGGACGCGCCGCATATCAGCTGTCAGCCAATCTTAGCGGAACGGCGGAGCATAGAGGATGCCGCCGTCTTTCCACAGAGCATTCAGGCCGCGGGAAATATTGAGCGGCGTGGACGGGCCGAGATTGCGCTCGAACACTTCGCCGTAATTACCCACCTGCTTGATGATGTTATAGGCGAAATCAGCGGACAGGCCGAGATTCTCGCCCATCTTGCCTTCGACGCCGAGAATACGACGCACGGTCGGGTTCTTGCTGTTGGCCTTCAGATCATCGACATTGGCCGAGGTGATGCCGGCTTCTTCGGCATCGATCATGGCGTTCAGCGACCAGCGGACGATATCGCCCCACTGGTTGTCGCCATGGCGGACCACCGGACCCAGCGGCTCCTTGGAAATGACTTCCGGCAGAACGATATGGGCATTCGGATCCTTCAGCTTGGTGCGCTGGGCATACAGGCCGGACTGGTCGGTGGTGTAGACGTCGCAGCGGCCGGAGTCGTAAGCCTTGACCACTTCATCGGCCTTTTCGAAGGCCACGACCTTGTAATCCATGTTGTTGGCACGGAAATAGTCGGCAACGTTCAGTTCCGTCGTCGTGCCCGTATTGGTGCAGACGGCAGCGCCGCTCAG
>JALXAG010000005.1 GCA_026992315.1 Sneathiellales bacterium
GGATTGCCCTTGATGATGAAGGGGTTGAGGGAATCGAAGCCGCCGCGTGCCGCCCGGCGCAGTTCGCCGCCCTTGGGCGCATCGGGATTGACATAATCGAGCCGGGTGAAGGCAGGCGGATATTTCGGCTCCCCGGTCAGGGAAAGGGCATGAGTCTTCGTCACATGCTCCGCCGCCTGGGGCTGGGTGACGGCGAGAAGGGCGAGAAATGCGCCTGTCAGCACGGTCCGGAGGGTCATATAGGCATCCCTGTCATTGTCGCTTCAACATTTCCTGCCAGCAGATTATGACGAAAACGCGGCTGTGGCCAAGGAAACAGCGATGCAGTACCGGGGTTTATGCCGGGGAGGAGTCCTTCAGCACATCCAGGGCTTCATTGTGCAGGGCGGCATCGCCGCAGGCGAGAACCTGCCCCGCGCTTTCAAGGCCGAGCGGCGCCCCCTGCCAGTCGCTGATCAGCCCGCCCGCCCCTTCTATGACGGGAACGAGGGCCAGAAAGTCGAACGGTTTCAGGTCGTTTTCGCAGACAATATCGGCAAAGCCGGCCGCCAGCAGCCCGTAGGCATAGCCATCGGCATTGAAACGAAGGGTTGCGGCCCGTCCCGCCAGACGTCTGAGCGGGGCGCCATCGGCCATTTCATAGGCTTCGACACCGTAGGTGAACATCGTGGCCCGGTCGAGCGCCGGGCAGGGGCGGGTGTGTACGGGGCGGCCGTTGAACAGGGTTTGCGTTCCGGCCGCGCCGCACCAGCGGTCGCCGGTGATGGGCTGATCGATGATGCCGAGCAGGGGGCGGCCCCGATACAGAAGGGCGATCAGGGTTGTGAACAGCGGAACCCCGGTGATGAAACTGCGGGTGCCGTCGATCGGATCCAGCACCCAGACATATTCGCGTTCCAGCCCGTGATTGGCGAATTCCTCGCCATAAATGCCGTCATCGGGGCGGTGTTCGCCGATCAGGGTGCGCATGGCCTGTTCCGCAGCGCGGTCGGCGGCGGTGACAGGGCTGGAATCGGGTTTGCTTTCAACCGGGATCGGCTGGCGCCAGAACGGGCGGATGGCGGCGGCTGCGGCATCGGCCAGGCGGGCGGCGAATGCCAGCAGCCGCCCGCTGTCAGGGGGCGGCGCCATGGCGGTGGTTATTCGGTCGGCAGCGGGGTGTCCTGATCGCCGAGGCTATGCAGGTAAAGGATCAGCGCCGCGCGGTCGCCGGGTTTTTTCAGGCCGCCGAAGGACATTTTCGTGCCCGGTACGAAGGCTTTGGGCTTTTCGAGGAAGGCGAACAGATCTTCCGCCGTCCAGTTGCCGCCCTTCGCCTTCAGGGCATCGGAATAGGCGAAATCGTCCAGCCGTGCCTTGGGGGCGCCATAGATACCGTACAGATTGGGGCCGACCTTGTTCTTGCCGCCTTCCTCGAAAGTATGGCAGGCAGCGCATTTCTTGGCGACCTTGGCGCCTTTTTCGACCGAGGCGCTGCCCAGCAGCGAGGCAAGCGATATCTTGGCGGGGGCTTCTTCCTTGGCCTGGGTCGCCTCGCCGCCTTCCTCTTCGCTGGCGGGCAGCGGATAGGCCAGAACCTCGCCATGTTCGGCAGGGATCAGCGCGTTGCTCAGCTTGGCGATCACGATGACGATCAGGATGCTCGCCAGAAGCGCGCCCGCAAATTTGTTGAATTCGAACATATTCATGCCAAAACCCTCTTCATGGCCCCTTATGTTGATGCCCCAGGCTACCGCCCGTCGGCTGTCATCCGTTTTTGCCCCTGAGCCTCAGCGGCTGTCAGCCACGGGCCTGCGGTGCGGGTAAGCCCCGGATATCCTTGAATCGCCATGGCGTCATCCGCAGGCGCAGCGGAGAATAGCGGTTCCCCCGCCTTCGGTGCAACCCGTATAGCGTCATTTTCCCCGCTGGCAAGGGGGTGGGGCATATTTCTCCGCCAAAAGGGCGGGGTAAAACGTCAGTTCAGCCGGGGGCGGCGGTAGTGCAGCGCCTCGGCGATATGCTCGCGGCGGATGGCTTCGCTGCCCGCCAGATCGGCGATGCTGCGGGCGACGCGAAGCACCCGGGTATAACCGCGGGCGGAAAGACGGAATTTTTCCATGGCCTGCAGCAGCAGGGCTTTGCCTCCTTCATCGGGTGCGGCAAATTTTTTCAGCGCTTCGCCGTCGAGGCAGGCATTGATTGCCGCGCCGCGTTCCGCCTGCATGGCGCGGGCGGCGGCGACGCGGGCGGCGACGGATGCGGAATCCTCGCCCCTGCCGCTGTCCTCCATCAGCTCCGCCGGCGGCAGAGCCGGGACGGCAACGCACAGATCCATACGGTCGTAGATCGGGCCGGAAATGCGATTCTGATAATCCTGGGCGCATTTCGGCGCGCGGGCGCAGGCCAGGCCCGGATCGTCCAGATGGCCGCAGCGGCAGGGATTCATTGCCGCGACGAGCTGAAAACGGGCCGGATAGGTGATATGCGCGTTGGCGCGTGCAATCAGGGTTTCGCCGCTTTCCATGGGCTGGCGCAGGGCTTCCAGTGCCGGGCGGCTGAATTCGGGCAGTTCGTCGAGAAAAAGAACCCCGGCATGGGCCAGGGAAACCTCGCCCGGGCGGGCCCTTTGTCCGCCGCCGACCAGGGCAGCGACCGAGGTGGAATGATGCGGCGCCCGGAACGGACGATGGCGGCGCAGGCGTCCGTCGCTTAGGGTGCCGGCGATGGAGGCGATCATGGAAACCTCCAGCGCCTCCTGCGGGCTGAGCGGCGGCAGAATGCCGGGCAGGCGGGCGGCCAGCATCGATTTGCCCGATCCGGGCGGCCCGATCATCAGCAGGTTGTGCCCGCCGGCCGCGGCGATTTCAAGCGCCCGCCGGGCCGTCTGCTGGCCGCGGACATCGGAAAGGCAGGGCGGCGGCGTGCCTTCCTCCTCCAGCATGGGAAGGGGCGGGGAGAGCACCTGCGACCCCTTGAAGTGGTTGACCAGCGCCAGCAGGGAATCGGGGGCGAGGACGTTCACTTCCCCCGCCCAGGCCGCTTCGTGGCCGCAGGCTTGGGCGCAGATGACGCCCAGGCCGCGCGATGCGGCATGCATGGCCGCGGGCAGCGCCCCGCCGACGGCGGCGAGGCGCCCGTCCAGGGCCAGTTCGGCAAAGACGATATATTCGCCGATTTCATCCTCCGGCAGCACCCCCATTGCCACCATCAGCCCCAGGGCGATGGCCAGGTCGTAATGGCTGCCTTCCTTCGGCAGATCCGCAGGGGACAGGTTGACGGTGATGCGTTTGGGCGGCAGGGCCAGACCGATGGAGATGAGGGCGGCGCGGACCCGTTCCCGGCTTTCGCCCACCGCCTTGTCCGGCAGGCCGACAATGGTGAAGGCGGGCAGTCCGGCGGAGAGCTGTACCTGCACATCAACCGGCCGGGCATCGATTCCGGCAAATGCCACTGTATTTATACGCGCAACCACACCGCCTCATCCTATTGCTTTGGACAGGATAAGGTCGCGGCAGGCCATGGCAAGGGTTTTGTCGCCTGACGGGGGAGGCGCTGCCGGTGAGCGCCATGCGGGAGGGGACTATTTCACGGCCATGGTCGCGGCGAGCGCCCGGTCGATGGCGGGAAGCAGGGCATTGTGGCGACGGTTGAGGAAATGATAAAGCGGCGCTTCCGCCAACACGCCACTGATGGCTGCAATCCCGCGGAGTTTCTCCTTTTCGATCACGTTTTCGGCCACCCGTTCTGCCAACAGGACGACATCGACCCTTCCGGCCCTGAGCATATGCATGAGCTGAGAGGGCGTATTGGCCGCAAAGCGGTTCAGTGCCGAGGTTTTCTGTTCCAGCAGGGGCACGCCACGCAGGATGCCGATGCGATAGGACTCAAGTTCATCGAGGGATGCGATTTTTTTCGCGCCCTGCCTGCCATAGGCGCGGATGCGCAGATAGGCAACGGGGGTGGGAACCCGCAACAGGTTTTTGTAATCGCGGGTGATGATGGCCGCCCGGGCCACTACCCCGTCGAAATCGCCGCGGTCGGCGGCGATCAATGCCCGCTTGCGCGGCAGGCTGAAGATTTCGAGCTTGATGCCGATCCGCTCATAGGCGCGGCGCAGGTGACGGGCCGCGGCCTCGGAAATGGCGTTCGGCTCCATCCCGGACAGGCGCAAGACGTCATGACCGGCGGCCCGGGCCCGGGTGCCGGTCATGATGCAAATGCCAAGCAGCAAAAAAGCTATGATTATGACTTTCGCTGCCCGGTTGTGTGATGGCCGCTCTCCTCGCATGCCCAAAGGATCGGGGGAGGCGGCAGAAATTGCAAGCCGTTATTCGGTCAGGCGCCTTACCAGCCGATGCGCCCTTCCAGCATCAGCGGGCTGAACGGCGTTTTCCTGGCAACGGGATGAACGGTCTGATAACGGGGCGTGGCAATGCGGCGCCGGTTTTTCGCAGCCTTTTTGAAAATGCTCATGGTCTGTCTCCTCATCGCTCGGCATGACGCCTTGGTTGTGTTGAATCATATAGCCATGGCGATGCAGGCGACCAATGCTATGTTCGCGTGGGTGGCATGCAGCACCTGCATAGCGGGTAAAGCAAGTGTAAACGAATGTGCCGTGCCGGGGCGGTTGCCCGGTTTCAGGCGCGTTGCAGCGGGCGTCTGGTGACGCGATAGAAACTGATGCCGTTCAGCAGCGCCGCCGCCGTCATCCCGGCGCCGAGACCATAGATCAGCCCTGTAAGGCCGAAACCGGCGCCAAAGGCCAGGGTAAGACTGACCGGGATGGCGATGATCCAGAAGGAGACGATCTGATTGATCAGCGAGATGCGGGTTTCCCCATAGCCGCGCATTGCCCCGACCAGGGTGCCCTGGATGCCGTCGAACAGGGTGAAGGCGGCGATGGTGGCGATCGCACCGGCCGCGGCCCGGGCGACGACGGCATCCTGGGTGTAGACGGCGGCAAGAGCATCGGCAAACAGCCACAGCCCGGCGGATATGGGCAGGAAAACCGCGCTGACGAGAAAGACCCCGACCCAGCCGGCCCGCCTGGCCGCGACGGGATCGTCTGCGCCGACGGCATTGCCGACGCGTATGCCGGTTGCCGTGGCGATGCCCAGCGCCACCATGAAGACCAGGGCGATCAGGTTGAAGCTGACCTGATAGGCGGCGACGGCAATGGCGCCGATCCAGCCGGCGAACAGGCTGGTGATGGAAAAGGAGGCGGTTTCCAGCCCCTGCAGCGCCGCGATGGGATAGCCGAGGCGGCGCATGCGCCGGCCGGTTTCCCCTCCGTCGCGCACCGGCAGGCGCAGGCCCAGCATGCGGGATGCGGGCATCAGATAGAGATAGGCAAGAATGGAGAGGAACGAGACCCAGCGGACGATGGATGTGGCCAGCATCGCGCCGGTGGCACCTAGTGGCGGGATCTCCATGCCGGGCAGCGGGCTGCCGCCGCCGATCATCAGCATGTTGAGGATGATGTTGAGCAGATTGCCCGCGATCATCACCACCATGCCGGGCAGCGGGCGGTTGGTGCCTTCCAGCAGCACGATACAGGCGATATAGAGCATCTGCGCAGGCAGGCCGATGCCGATTGCCGCCAGGGTCCGGGCGCCGCCGTCGATCAGGTCGGGCGGCTGGGCGGCAAGGGTAAAAAACGGTTTTCCGAGCAGGCAGAGGGCGAAGACGATCAGCCCGATAACGATGGCATGGCGCATCACCACCCGCCAGATCATGCCGCAGCGCTGCATTTCCCCGGCGCCATGGGCCTGGGAGATCAGCACCCCGCCGCCGGCCAGCATGCCGATGCCGATCAGCATCAGCGGGATCGAAGGGGCCATGGACAGACCGAGATAGGCCAGTTCCTGCCCGCCGGCCCGCCCTGTCATGATCGTATCGACCGCCGCCATGACCAGAACGCCGAGACGGGCGATGACCACGGGCACCGCCAGCGCGATGGTGCGGCGGATATGGTGGCCAATTCCGGCGTGTTGGCTTCCGGCATGTTGACGGTGGCTGATTTCGGGCATGGGTTCCTTTTGATGGCCGGGAAGGGCAGGGCAATATCCGAGAGATACGGGAGAGGGCGGGCGGCACGCATGGCCGGCGGATGCGCAAACGCCTTGCCGGAAGGTGTTCCCCTCCTTATCAATAGCATTATCCGTGAAAGAGGAACGCGTAAAGATGAATGAAGAGGATTTTTCGGCGCCGGTCGTTGCGCGGGCTTTGATCCGCGGCCGCGGGGAGGCCGTCCTGGCGACGCTGATGGCGGAAGGCGGCGGGCCTTATGCCTCGCTGGTGCTGGTTGCCTGCGGTCACGATCTGAGCCCGGTGATGCTGATTTCCACCCTGGCCGAGCATACGAGGAACATTCAGGCCGATGCGCGCATCTCCCTGTTATACGACGGCACGGCAGGGCTGGAGGATCGGCTGACCGGGCCGCGCCTGACCCTGACGGGCCGGGCGGAGAGAACAGAGGATGCCGATCTGGCCCGTCGCTATCTCGCCCATCATCCCGCCGCGGCCGGTTATGCCGGTTTTGCCGATTTCGCCTATTACCGCATGGTCGTGGAACGGGCGCATCTGGTGGCGGGTTTCGGGCGCATTCATTGGCTTTCATGGCAGGATATCGTTGCCGGTGCCGCCACCCCCGCCCCCCTTGCCGCGGCCGAGGAGGAGATTATCGCCCATATGAACGCCGATCATGCCGATGCCCTGCCCCTTTATGCCGCCATGGCCGCGGGAAGGGAGGCCCCTGCCGGGGCGGACTGGCGGATGGTTGGCATCGATTGCGAGGGTTTCGATCTTCTGGCCGGGGCGCAGCGGTTGCGCCTGTCTTTCGATAAGCCGATCGGCAATGCCGATGACGCGCGCAAGGCGCTGGTGGCGATGCTGAAACGGGCGCGGCAGATGCCGGAGGGCGGGACATGAGCGCCGGTCCTCCCCGCCATGTCGTGGTACTGACGGGGGCCGGTGTCTCGGCCGAATCGGGCCTTGGCACCTTTCGCGACAAGGACGGGCTGTGGACGCGCTACGATCTGGAGGAGGTGGCGACACCGGAAGGCTTCCGCCGCAACCCCGCGCTGGTCTGCGAATTCTATAACGCGCGCCGCGAGAATCTGCGCAAGGCCCGGCCCAACGAAGCGCATCGGGCCCTGGCCGCGTTCGAGCGACGCTTTCAGGGGCGCTTCACCCTGATCACCCAGAATGTCGACGATCTGCACGAAAAAGGCGGCAGCCCCGACCCCGTGCACATGCATGGCCGGCTGGACGAGCTGCGTTGCCAGCATTGTGCCGCCGTCTATGCCTATGACGCGCCGATCGCACCGGACAGTGTCTGCCCCGTCTGCGGACGGGAAGGCGGGCAGCGGCCCAATGTGGTGTGGTTCGGTGAGATGCCGCTCCATATGGATGCAATCGATGCGGCGCTTGCCGATTGCGACCTGTTCGTGGCCATCGGCACATCGGCGACCGTTTACCCGGCGGCGGGATTCGTCGGGCGGGTGCGGGCCATGGGCCGTGCCCGCTGTGCGGAACTGAATCTGGAACCGACGGCGGCTTCATCCCTGTTCGACGAAACCCGATACGGACCGGCGAGCGAGGTGGTGCCGGCCTTTTTCGCCGCTTTGTCTTGATATGCACGGGGAAGGGCGATGATCAGACGGCTGGATGACGAGGAACGCCGCCGCGCCCTGGCGGAACTGTCGGGATGGCGGGTCTGCGACGGGCGCGACGCCTGGCACAAGACCTTTCTCTTCAGGGATTTCAGCGAAGCCTTTGCCTTTATGACCAGGGTTGCGCTTTATGCCGAAAGCGTCGGCCATCATCCGGAATGGTTCAACGTCTACAACCGGGTGGAGGTGACGCTGAGCACCCACGATGCCGGCGGGGTCAGCGAACGCGACGTGGCCATGGCCGGATTTCTCGACAGGATCGCCGGGACGTTTCGTTGACAGGCCGTCCCGTTGACAGGGATTGGCGGGGCCGGAGGATTTGCCGGCATCGGGAAGGCGGCCGGGGAAGGAAAACGTTTCCCTCCCCGGCGAGTGATGCGGTCAGCGCGGTGCCATGCGGATGGCACCGTCGAGGCGGATAACCTCGCCATTGAGCATTTCATTGCTGACGATGTGCATCGCCAGATCGGCATATTCGGAAGGACGGCCCAGCCGTTTCGGGAACGGTACCGAGGCGGCCAGCGCCTCCTGCACGTTTTCCGGCAGGCTGTTCATCAGCGGCGTGGCGAACAGCCCCGGTGCGATGGTGCAGACGCGGATGCCGACATTCATGAAATCGCGGGCAATCGGCAGGGTCATGCCGACGATACCGCCCTTGGAGGCCGAATAGGCCGCCTGGCCGATCTGCCCGTCGAAGGCGGCGACGGATGCGGTGTTGACGATGACCCCGCGTTCGCCGTCCTCGTTCAGCGGCTCGGCTTCGACCAGATCGGCGGCCATCAGACGGATGCAGTTGAAGGAGCCGACCAGATTGATATTGATGACCTTGGTGAACAGTTCCAGCGGCATCGGACCGTCGCGGCCGACCGTCTTGGCCGGCGGGGCGATTCCGGCGCAGTTGATCAGCACCCGGGCGACGCCATGGGCCTCGCGCCCCTTGGCGATGCCGGCGCTGACATCGTCGGCGCTGGAAACGTCGACCTTGGCGAAAATGCCGCCGATCTCGCGGGCCACTTCCTCGCCGCGCTCCTCGTTCAGGTCGAAGATCGTGACCTTGGCCCCTGCCGCGGCCAGGGCCCTGGCGCTGGCCTCGCCGAGGCCGGAGGCCCCACCGGTGACGATGGCGCCCATTCCTTTTACCTGCATGTTCTCTCTCCCTCTGATTTCAAATGGCTGTTTCAGCGTGTCATAGCAGATACGGGATCGTGCATCCTGCGACAAATATTCGCGTCGGCTTCCGGTTCAGGCCGTCCGCCGCGCCCCGCTGAGGACCAGCAGGGTGAAGGAGGCGAAGGTCATGACCCCGCACAGGCCGATGGCCAGCGCCATGACCACCTGATCGCCCTGGTGCAGACGGCCGACCGCCGCCCCGACCAGCGCGGCGAAGGCGAAGGTCGAGGAACCCGACAGCGCGGAGGCCGCGCCGGCCATGTGGGCGAAGGGGCCGAGCGCCCCGGCCAGCGATGTCGGCAGCACCATGCCGAGCCCGACCATGTACAGAATCATCGGCAGAATGACCGCGGCGACGTGAACCGGGCCGGTGATGGCCATCACGGCCATGGCGCCGCCGCTGATCAGGGTGACAATGCTGCCGAGAAGCACGGTGCGTTCTATGCCCAGCCGCGGCCCGAAGCGGCTGCCGATAACGGTGCCGGTGACATAGCCGGCAACGATGGAGGCGAAGAAATAACCGAAACGATCGGGATCGATG
>JALXAG010000006.1 GCA_026992315.1 Sneathiellales bacterium
TCAAATCCGCGAATTCACGCATCTGCCGACGCATCTGTTCGGTGCTGTCGGCGGCAAGCGCCTGAACATCGCGGCCCATACGCTCAAGCTGTTCGTAGATGCGCTGATAATCCGCCCCCAGCGCATGGGCATTGCGCCGGTTTTCCTCGCCCGCTTCGCGCAGAACCTCCTGCCCGCGTTCGGCGGCCGTCTGCAACTGCTGCAGCCGGCGCCCGGCGGCATCGGCGCGTCCTTCCACCCCGGCGAAGGCAGCGGCCACCTTCTCCAGCCCCTCTTCCAGCATGGCATGGGTGGCGGAGAGAATATCCTCCGTCTGGCGGCTGCTGCGTTCTATCGCCGCCATCACATCCTGCATCGCCTGGCGCGATGCCTTGCCCAAACGCTCTGCCGCCCGTTCCCCGGCGGCGCCTAGATCGCTGCTGGCAAGCGCCAGGCGGTCGCTCTGCGCCCCCAGCCCCAGCGCGACAGCCTCCGCCTCCTGCCCCAGTTTCTGTGCTTCGCCGATCAGCGCATTCAGGGAACGGGCAATGTTGCGGCTGCCCGCCTCCGCCTGTTCGTCGCTCTTGCGCGCGGCATCGTTCAGTTCGTCGATCTGGCGGGCCAGGGCGCGGGTCCGTTCGATCAGCACGTCGCCGACCTGCGACACGGAATGCGCCGCGGTAATGGCGGCGGCATCGATTTCCGATGCCTGACGCTGCAGCCCGTCCCCGGCCAGGCGGGCCATGTCCTGTGCCCGCGCAGACGCCGCGTCGATCTGATCGACGCGCCGCTGCAAGGCCTCGGCCGCCGCGCCGATGCCCGCAACCAGCCGCTGCACCACGGTTTCGGCGCCATCGCCCTGCTGCTGCAGGCCGGCCCCGGCTTCGCGCAGACGGTTCAGCGCCGCATCGACGGCGAGATTGAGCCGCCCGCCAACATCGTCCAGCGCCGCCCCGGCTTCGCGTGCTTTCCGCAGGCTTTGGCGCATATCCTCATCGAGGCGGTCGCGGCGACGGCCGATTTCTTCGGCAAACGATGTCAGCTTCTCCCCCGCCGAGGAGACAAAGCCGGACAATTCATCCATGCGCCCGCCCAGCATGCGTTCCAGCGCCGCGCCATCCTCGCGCATGCGTCCGATCAGGCGATCCAGCTCCTCATTGCGTTCCGCGACCCAGCGCACGGACAGGGAGAACTGGTCCCGGGCCTGCTGGCCGAGCGCCGTCAGGTCGCGGTAGCGGGCCGCCAGCCTTTCGCTGGCCTCCTCCAGCCCCTGCACGGCCTGACGTTCGCCTGACTTCAGATCCTCGGCGCTGCGCCGCAGCGCGGCGACCAGGCCGAGAACGCGCGCCTCATGCTCCGGCCCCGGATATGAAAGCTCCTCCAGCAAGGAGGCCAGGGCCTGGCGGCTGTTGCGCCGGTCGCGTTCATTGCGCCAGAACAACAGCAGCACCGCTTCCAGCAGCAGGGGGGCCACGACCCCGGCGGCAAAGCCACCCAGCTCGTGGGGCAGCATCTGCAGCAGATTTTCCCAACCGATGAAGCGCTGCACGTAATACGCGCAGGCCAGCAGCCAGCCCGCCGCCGCCGCCAGCGCCACGATCCGGACGGGGCGGGGCAAAGGCTGCGGGCGGGGCGGCGGCTGTTGCGTATCCGCCGCCGGTTCCTGTCTGCCGGGAAATTTCACAAGCATCGCCGCCCCCTGCCGCAATCGCATCAGGCCCATAGAATTGCAGATTATGCGCCAAAGACCAAGGGTTGCGGGCCGACCGACACGCAGGCCGGCGCATCGAACGATCCGCGCATCGGCAAGCGAACGGTACCAGGGGGTGAAATCGCCCTGTACACAGCCTGAAAAACCGCTATATCTTCCGCCGCCTGCAGCCGCCCAGCCCGGATGGCCCCGGGCGGCGGTTTCGTGTAGCGGAAATGTCGTCATCGCGCATATGCGCACTTGACGCTGCCCCCTGCATCCAATATCTTGTGGCTCACACGCAGGGTCGCACAATAGGTTGATTTTATTCACAATTTTCAGGAATCCGGGGCGGGGGACAAGAAGTGCTGGATACGGTCCAAAACGAACGGGGAATCAAGGTTGAAATCGACCGCAGCCGCGACGGTCTTCTGACAGATTTCGGCAAGGCCGTTCTCGACGACCGCTATCTGATGCCGGGCGAATCCTATCAGGATCTGTTCGCCCGCGTCGCCTGCCATTTCGCCGATTCATCGGCCCATGCCCAGCGCCTGTACGATTACATCAGCCGCCTGTGGTTCATGCCCTCGACCCCGATTCTGAGCAACGGGGGCACCAAGCGCGGCCTGCCGATCTCCTGTTTTCTGAACGAAGCCGACGACAGCCTGGAGGGCATCGTCAGCCTGTGGAACGAAAACGTCTGGCTGGCCTCGAAGGGCGGCGGCATCGGCAGCTATTGGGGCAGCCTTCGTTCCATCGGCGAAAAGGTCGGCGAAAACGGCAAGACCTCCGGCGTCATTCCCTTCATCCGGGTGATGGACAGCCTGACCCTGGCCATCAGCCAGGGATCGCTGCGCCGGGGCAGCGCCGCCGTCTACATGCCGATCGACCACCCCGAGATCGAGGAATTCATCGAAATCCGCCGTCCCACCGGCGGCGATCCCAACCGCAAGGCCCAGAACCTGCATCACGGGCTGCTGATCAGCAACGCCTTCATGCGCGCGGTGGAGAACGACGAGGAATGGGCCCTGCTCAGCCCCAAGGACCGTAGCGTGCAGCGGCGGGTTCGTGCCCGCGATCTGTGGATCCGCATCCTCACCGCACGGGTCGAAACGGGCGAGCCCTATCTGATCTTCATC
>JALXAG010000007.1 GCA_026992315.1 Sneathiellales bacterium
GTAGCGGGGTCGGGGGCGGCAGCGGGTGAGCAGCGTTTTCCGGGACGGGGGCGTCCGCGGCCCGGCACGCCTTACGGTGCCGTCGATCTCGGCACCAACAACTGCCGTCTGCTGGTTGCCGTGCCGGAGGGTTCGGGTTTCAGGGTTATCGATTCCTTTTCGCGGATCGTGCGGCTGGGGCAGGGTTTGCAGGAGCACGGCCATCTTTCGGGCGCCAGCATCGATCGCACCATCGCGGCATTAAAGGTATGCGCCGGCAAGCTGCGCCGCCATCGTGTGCGCCATTTGCGCTGCGTCGCCACCGAGGCCTGCCGCAGGGCGGATAACGCCGGGGAATTTCTGCGTCGCGTGCGTGCCGCGACGGGGCTGGATCTCGAGATCATTACCGCCGACGAGGAGGCGCGCCTGTCCTTTCTCGGCTGTGCGCCGATCCTCGACCGCCGCGACGGCCATGCCCTGATCTTCGATATCGGCGGCGGCAGCACCGAACTGACCTGGGCGCGTGTTTCTGCCGATGGCGCCATGCGTATTCTGGATACGATATCGCTGCCGCTCGGTGTGGTCACCATGTCGGAACGCTTCGCCGCCGCCGCGATCGACGAGGCGGCCCTGAAAGCGATGGAGGAGGAGGCCCGCCGAAGGGTGGCGGCATTTTTCCGGCGCAACGGTATCGATGATGCCGATGCGGCAAAGGTGCAGTTGCTCGGCTCCTCCGGCACGGTGACGACCGTTGCCGGATATTATCTCAACCTGCCGCGCTATGACCGCGCCCGGGTCGATAACATGGTGATGGATCGCGATGCCTTGCTTGCCACCGTCGATGAATTGTGCTCCATCGGCCTGGCCGCGCGCGAACGTCACCCCTGCATCGGGCGCAATCGTGCCGATCTGGTGGTTGCCGGTTGCGCGATTTTGCGTGCAATCGTGCGCAGCGGCAATTTTCGCCGCTTGCGCATTGCCGATCGCGGCCTGCGCGAAGGTCTGCTGTACGAAATGATGGGGTATCGCGATATGGCGCCGGGAAAGGTTTCCGCCCATGGCTAGGAAGATCGGCTCGCCGCCCAAGGGCATCCGCATGCGCCACACCCGCGTCAAGACGGCGCGCGGGCGCAAGAGCAGTTCCACCCGCTGGCTTCAGCGCCAGCTGAACGATCCTTATGTTCAGGCGGCGCGCCAGGCGGGCTATCGTTCGCGGGCGGCGTTCAAGCTTATTCAGCTCGATGAACGTTTCTCGCTGTTGCGCAAGCATCAGCGTATTCTCGATCTCGGTGCCGCCCCCGGCGGCTGGACGCAGGTGGCCGTCGAACGCGCGGGCAAGAACGGCAAGGTCGTCGCCGTCGATCTGCTGGATATGGAACCGGTGGCGGGGGCCGAGATTCTGAAGCTGGATTTCCGCGATGACGACGCACCCGAAAAGATCAGGGCGGCGCTGGGCGGTCCCGTCGATCTGGTGATCAGCGATATGGCCGCCGATACCACCGGCCACCGCCCGACCGATCATCTGCGCACCATGTATCTGGTGGAGCTGGCGCTTGAATTCGCCGCCGAGGTTCTGGTCGAGGACGGCGCCTTCGTTGCCAAGGTGTTCAAGGGCGGTACGGAAAAGGCTTTGCTGGATCGCATGAAAACCCTTTTCAGGTCGGTCAAGCACGCCAAGCCCGATGCCAGCCGCGCGGAATCCGTCGAATCCTATGTGGTCGCGCAGGGCTTTCGCGGCCGTCCGGAAGGGGACGGGAAGGACGGAAAGGGCGGAAACTGACCGCCGGGTGTTTTCCCTCTGGCAATGGGCGGGCGCTCGTGTCATATAGTGCTGCCAACTTCCACCGCAGAGTTGGTTCAGACCATGAAAATCCGTGAAGCCCTGACATTTGACGACGTATTGCTGGAACCGCGCGAATCCTCGGTTCTGCCGGCAGAAGTCGATACCAAGGCCCGCCTGACCCCGAGCATCGAGCTGGGCATTCCCCTGGTGTCCTCGGCCATGGATACGGTGACCGAGCACCGCATGGCCATCGCCATGGCCCAGGCCGGGGGCATCGGCGTCGTTCACAAGAACCTTTCCATCGAGGAACAGGCTGACGAGGTCGCCCGGGTCAAGCGTTTCGAGGCCGGCATGGTCGTCGATCCGCTGACGATATATCCCGATCAGCCCCTGTCTGCCGCGCTTCGCCTGATGGATCAGCACAATATTTCCGGCATTCCGGTCGTCGACCGGCAGGGGGGGCGGCTGGTCGGCATTCTGACCAATCGCGACGTGCGCTTCGCCACCGATACCAGCCAGCTGGTCCGGGATCTGATGACCAAGGACAATCTGGTAACGGTGGGCGAGGATGTCTCGATGGAAGAGGCAAAAGCCCTTCTGCACCGCAACCGGATCGAAAAGCTTCTGGTCGTCAGTCCCAAGGGCAAATGCGTCGGGCTGATCACGGTGAAGGACATCGAAAAGGCCGAGATCTATCCCAATGCCAGCAAGGACGACCACGGCCGTCTGCGGGTGGCGGCGGCAATCGGCATCGGGGCCGAAGGGCAGGAACGGGCGGCGGCGCTGGTCGATGCCGGGGTCGATGTCATCGTCATCGATACCGCGCACGGTCAGTCGAGCCGGGTGTTCGAGGCGCTGGAAAAGGTCAAGTCCCGCTTCAGCGGCCTGCAGGTGATCGCCGGGAATGTCGCCACCGCCGAGGGGGCGAAGGCCCTGATCGATGCGGGGGCCGACGGGGTCAAGGTCGGTATCGGCCCCGGCTCCATCTGCACCACGCGCATCGTCGCCGGCGTCGGCGTGCCGCAATTGACGGCGATCATGGAT
>JALXAG010000008.1 GCA_026992315.1 Sneathiellales bacterium
GATGGCGGCGACGGCGATGACACCATAGACGGCGGCGGGGGCAACGACACCATCGATGGCGGCAAGGGGGCGGATACGCTTGTCGGTGGCGACGGCGACGATGTGCTCGACGGCGGTGACGGCATCGACAGCTTAAGCGGCGGTGCCGGCAGCGATGAACTGCATGGCGGCGACGAGGCCGATACCCTCAATGGCGAAGCCGGCGACGATACCCTTTATGGCGATGGCGGCGACGATCGCCTCTATGGTGGCGAGGGCAACGACACGCTGCGCGGCGGGCTGGACGACGATCTGCTTGAGGGCGGCGCGGGCAACGACACCCTGCGCGGCGATGGCGGCGACGATACGCTGCGTGGTGGCGATGGCGACGACAATCTCAATGGCGGCAGCGGCGACGATACGCTCTATGGCGGGGCGGGCGATGACAGCCTGTCGGGCCTGTCCGGAGACGATGTCCTCCATGGTGGCGAGGGTAATGACAGCCTATCCGGCTCCATCGGCGCCGACACCCTCTATGGCGAGGCCGGCAATGACAGCCTCAGCGGTTCTTCGGGCAATGACAGCCTTTATGGCGGCGACGGCGACGACACCCTCAATGGCGGGCGCGACGACGATCTGCTCGAAGGCGGTCTGGGCGACGATGTTCTGGATGGCAGCCGGGGCAATGATGTCCTGCGCGGCGGCGCCGGGCGCGACCGCCTCGATGGCGGCGATGACGACGACACGCTGACCGGCGGCGACGGTGACGATACCTTCGTGATCCGCCGCGGCGGCGGTCATGACACCATTACCGATTTCGCCATTTCCGTCGGTGTTGCGGCCGAAGTGATCGATCTGAGCGACTTCAGCCTTGGCGGGTTTTCCGATCTTAACCTTTCGGTCAATGGTAGCGGCGATACTGTTATCGATCTGGGTGACGGCGACAGCCTGACCCTGACGGGTGTCTCCATGACGGATCTGGAAGGCAACGACTTCATTTTCTGAAGACTGAACGATAGCCGCGATGACTGGCGGAAGGATTGAAACGATGAGCGCTGAAAGCGGAACACAACGGCAACTGACCACGGCGGCACTGCGCCATGTTTTACTGCCGGTACTGGCGTTTTCCCTGGCGATCAACCTGCTGGCGCTGGCGGTGCCGCTGTTCTCCATCCAGCTGTTCAACCGGGTGCTGAGCAGCCAGAGCACGGCGACCCTGCTGGCACTGATGGCCGGGGTGTTTATCGCCCTTGGCTTCGTCGCCGTGCTGGAAGTGGTGCGTTCACGCATGTTCGTGCGCTTTGCCGCCTGGCTGGACGATGCCCTTTCGCCCCTGCTGTTCCGCGCCAGCCTGCGCCGCGATCGGGCGGGCGGCGTTTCGCCCATGGCCGATCTCAACCGCCTGAAAGCCACGCTTTCCGGCCCGGCGGTGATGGCCCTGCTCGATGCGCCATGGGCGCCGGTCTTTCTGGTGCTGGTGTTCCTGCTGCATCCGCTTCTCGGCTGGATCGCCCTTTCCGGCGGTGTGCTTCTCTTTGCCCTGGCGATGCTCAACGAATGGATGACACGCAAACCCCTGGCCCGCACGGCCCTGGGCAACGCCACCGCCATGAGCGCCCATGACCTGATCCGCCGCCAGGCCACGGCGGCCCGGGCCATGGCGATGGAAGAGTCGCTGTTTTCCTGGTGGCATCGCCACCGCAGGGGTGTGCTCGATCATCAGGCGCTGGCCAGCGACCGCGCCGGCCTGATCGTCGCCATTGCCCGTTTCGTGCGCATGGGGCTGCAGGTTGTGATTATGGGCAGCGCCGCCTATCTGGTGATCAACGGCGAACTGACCATCGGGGCCATGGTCGCGGCGTCGATCATGGTGGCGCGGGCCCTCTCCCCGGTGGAGGCGGCCATCGGCGGTTGGCGCCAGTGGGTGGGCGCCCGCGAGGCGTGGGCGCGGATTCGGGCCATTCTCGCCGAAGAGGAAAAACAGGACAGGCTCGATCTGCCGGAGCCAAAGGGGGCCGTCCGGGTCGAGAATGTCACCATTGCCCCTTGCGCCGGACGCGATCCGCTGCTCTCCTCGTTGAGCTTTACGGTCTCGCCCGGAGAGATTCTTGCCATCAGCGGCGTTTCCGGTGCGGGTAAATCGTCGCTGGCGCGGGTTCTGGTCGGGGCCGAGCGCCCGCAGGGAGGGCATGTGCGTCTCGACGGTGCCGAGATCTATGACTGGCAGCATCAGGGCCTCGGCCGTCATATCGGCTATGTGCCGCAGAGCGTGGAACTGTTTCCCGGCCGCATCAGCGAAAACATTGCCCGTTTCCGGCCCGATGCCCGGGATGAGGATATCGTTGCCGCGGCCCGTGCCGCCGGCGTGCATGAGGATATTCTGGCGCTGGAGAACGGCTACGAAACGCTGCTCGGCGGTCATGAGGATCGTCTTTCCGCCGGCTTTCGCCAGCGTCTGATGCTGGCCCGGGCGCTTTACGGCAATCCGCATTTTCTGGTGCTGGACGAACCTTATTCCAATCTCGATCAGGCCGGGCTGAAGGCGCTGATTGCGGCGCTGGAGGGGCTGAGAGCCCGGGGCGCCGCCGTGGTGCTGATTGCGCACAGGCCCAGCCTGCTGGCGCGGGCCGATCACGTGCTGCTGCTGGAAAAGGGCAGCGGACATCTGGTGGAGCGCAAGCGCCGGGCAAAGCTGCAGCTTCTGGACGGAAAGAACGCGGAAACGGCAAAGCAGCCACAAGGGCAATGTTCCCCGGCTGTGCGGCTGAAGAATAGGGTAAGAGGTCGGTCATGAATATCAGAT
>JALXAG010000009.1 GCA_026992315.1 Sneathiellales bacterium
CGCCACCCCGGCCAGGCCGAGAATCTCGCCGCCGCGGATGCTCAGATGCACATCCTTCAGATCGGTGCCGAAGGGTTCGTCGCTTTGCAGATTCAGTCCCGCGATCGCCAGCCTTTCCCCGCCGCCGACATCGAGATGCGAACGCTCGCATACCGGCAATTCGCTGCCGATCATCATTTCCGCCAGCTCCTTTTCGCTGGCACGGCGCGGATCGCATTCGGCGCTGACACGCCCGGCGCGCAGCACCGTCGCCCATTCGCACAACACCTTTATCTCTTCCAGCTTGTGGCTGATATAGAGAATGCTGCATCCCTCGCCCGCCAGACGGCGCAGGGTTTCGAACAATTTTTCCGTTTCCTGCGGCGTCAGCACCGAGGTCGGCTCGTCCATGATCAGCAGGCGCGGATCCTGCAGCAGGCAGCGAACGATTTCGACCCGCTGACGCTCGCTGACCGACAATGTATGCACCCGCCGGTCAGGGTCCAGCGGCAGACCGTAGCGCCGGGAAACGTCGCGGATACGCTCCTTCAGCCCAGCGCGGGCCTCGGCGCTGTCCAGCACCAGCGAAATGTTTTCGGCAATGGTCAGGGTATCGAACAGGGAAAAATGCTGGAACACCATGCCGATTCCCAGCTTGCGCGCCTGGGCCGGGTTGTGGATGGCGACCTTTTCGCCTTCCCAGAACATTTCGCCGCTATCGGCGGCCACGACGCCATAGATCGTTTTCACCAGGGTGCTTTTTCCGGCGCCGTTTTCGCCCAGCAGGGCATGTATCTCGCCCGGGGCGATGCTGAGATCGATGTGATCGTTGGCCAGACAGCCGGGATAGGATTTGGTGATGCCATGCAGGCTGAGACGCGCCGCCCCCCGTGCCGGGCGGCTGTGCCCTTCTGGTCGCATGCTCCCTGAATTCATCTCTCCTCCCCCGTGCCGCCCGATCGCGACCGGCAACTGGCTGTCAGTACTCTATCTTGTCTTCCTTACGCGCCCATTCGGCAAATACCGTCAGGGCCTCCCGGTCCAGCATGCGCATGCTCGGCAGGCTTCGCTGTTCGACCGGCTTGGGGATTTCGTCATAAATGAAAGCGTCGTCAAAGCCAATATCCGCCGCGTCCTCGCGGCTGTTGGCATAATACATCCGCTCCAGCCGCGCCCAGTAGATCGCCGCCAGGCACATGGGGCATGGCTCGCAACTGGTATAGATCTCGCACCCGGCAAGGCTGAAGTCATCGAGCTTCCTGCAGGCCTCGCGGATCGCCACCACTTCGGCATGCGCCGTCGGATCCTTGGCCGATGTGACCATGTTGAACCCTTCGGCAACGATTTCGCCATCGCGCACAATCACGGCACCGAACGGCCCGCCGCGGCCTTCGCGCATCATCTGCCGCGACAATTCGATAGCCCGGCGCATGAAGCGCGGATCGCCCGTTTCAGTCATTATCGCCTTCCCCCCGCTGCGCGGCCCGGGGCCGCGATTTTCTCATTCTCACACGCCGCCCGTGCCAGCAGTTCTTCGCGCAGCATCTGTAACTGCGCCACCGTGGCCAAGGCGATTTCCGCCGGACGGCGGCCCGATATTGCGGAAATGCCGATAGGGCAGGTCATCCTGTCCGTTTCCGTTTGGGCAATACCCTTGCGGCGGAAATGGCGTTCGAAGCTGGCGCGCTTGCTTTTCGATCCGATCAGGCCGAGATAGGCGAAATCGCCCCTTCTCAGAACGGCTTCGCAGATCGCCAGATCGATGGCATGAGAATGGGTCATGACCAGAAAACAGGCCCCCGGCGCCGCGTCGCCAACCAGAAGTTCAGGCCGTTTCGGCCGATGCAGGACAACCGTATCCCCCACGCTATCGGGGAAGATACCGGGGCGCTGATCCACCCAATGCAGCCGCCAGTCGAGAACCGAAACCATCTGCGCGATCCTGCTGCCGACATGACCGGCCCCGAACAGCCAGAGGACAAAACGTTCCGGGCGGATTTCCTCGTCCAGTTCCTGGCCCCGGCGGTGAAGGCGAATGCCGGGCAGCGGCTTGCCGCCGTCTTCGGCCGCCACGACCCGGCGACGACCCGTATCCATATCCGTCAGCAGCCGGACCGCACCGTCCCGCTCCAGCCGGGCCAGCAGTTCGCCCGCCCAGCCTTCATATTCATCCCGGCCGATCAGATCCAGATACACACTGACCGCGCCGCCGCAGCATTGGCCGAGATCCGGCCCCAGGGGGTAATGCCGGTGCAGGGCCCTCTCCCTTTTCCCTGCCAGCATGGCGCGGGCCTCGGCGATGACTTCCTGTTCCAGCCGGCCGCCGCCGACCGTATCATGGGCCGCTTCCGCCGTGACCAGCATCCGCGCCCCGGCCCCGCACGGGCTGGAACCGCTGGCATCGATCACGGTTGCCATGACCGCAGGCTGCCGCTTCTCACATGTTTGCCGCAATGCCTCCAGCCAGCGCATCAGCACCCGCCTCCGTCGTTCAGCGTCATCAATATCCGCTCCGGCGTCGCCGGTGCATCCAGCAGCGGCGCCTTTGGATTGGCGGCGGCAACGGCATCGTTCAGCGCCGAGAGAACGGAAATCGCCAGCATCAGCGGCGGTTCCCCGACGGCCTTGGAACGATGAACGGCATTTTCGCTGTTTTCATTGTCCAGCAGATCGATATTCAGAATGTCGGGCCGGTCGCCACAGGCGGGGATTTTGTACGTCGAGGGGGCATGGGTCAACAGCCGCCCGTCGTCGGACCAGCACAATTCCTCCATCGTCAGCCAGCCCATACCCTGAATGAAACCGCCCTCGATCTGCCCCCGGTCGAGGGCCGGATTGAGCGAACGGCCGACATCGTGAAGAATATCGACGCGGCGCACCCGGTTCTCGCCGGTCAGGGTGTCGATCTCGACCTCGGAGATGGCGGCGCCATAGGCGAAATAATAGAACGGACGACCGCGGGCGGCCTTGCGGTCGTAATGAATTTTCGGCGTGCGGTAAAACCCCGTGGCCGACAGCGGCACCCGGGCCAGATATGCCAGATTGGCCAATTCATCGAAACTGACCGCATGATTGCCCGCCACCACCCGGTTGGGCAGGAAGCGCACCTGCTCGGCCGTGCAGCCGAAATGCCGGGCGGCAAAGTCGATCAGGCGGCCCTTGATCTTGCGCGCGGCATTCTGCGCGGCCTTGCCATTGAGATCGCTGCCCGATGAGGCGGCAGTCGCCGATGTATTCGGCACCTTGCCCGTATTGGTCGCGGTGATGCGGATGCGGCCGATATCGACCTGCAGTTCCTCGGCAACGATCTGGGCGACCTTGGTGAACAGGCCCTGCCCCATTTCGGTGCCGCCATGATTCAGATGCAGGCTGCCATCCGCGTACAGATGCAGCAGCGCCCCGGCCTGATTCAGATGGGTGGTGGTGAAGGAAATGCCGAACTTGACCGGGGTCAGCGCCAGGCCGCGCTTGATGACGGGCGATGCCGCATTGAAGCCCTCTATCTCCTTGCGCCTTCGCTCATAGCCGGCGCGTTCCGCCAGCTCATCGACGATGCTGCGGATGACATTATCGCGGACACGCATGCCGTAAGGGGTGATGTCGCGGCCGTCCCGGTCATAGAAATTGCGCCGCCGGACGGTCAGCGGATCGAGATTCAGATGCCGTGCGATATGGTCGATGATCCGCTCCATCCCCACCATGCCCTGCGGCCCGCCGAAACCGCGAAAAGCGGTGTTGGAAACCGTATTGGTGCGGCAGCGATAGGAGGTGATGTGCACATTCTCCAGATAATAGGCATTATCGGCATGGAACATCGCCCTATCGGCGATGGCGCCGGACAAATCGGCGGAATAGCCGCAGCGCGCGGCCTGCATCAGCTCCAGCGCCACGATGCGCCCGGTATCGTCGAAGCCGACATCGTAATCGATGCGGAAATCATGACGCTTCCCGGTCATGATCATGTCATCGTCGCGGTCCAGGCGCAGCTTGACGGCGCAGCCGGTCCGCCACGCCCCAAGCGCTGCAATCGCGGCGAACAGCGCCGGCTGGGTTTCCTTGCCGCCGAAACCGCCGCCCATGCGCCGCACCTCGACGGTGACGGCATGATCGGCAAGGCCCAGAACCCCGGCGACGAGATGCTGCACTTCCGAAGGGTGCTGCGTCGAACTGTGCACCAGCATATCGCCGCCATCGCCGGGAATGGCCAGCGCCACCTGCCCTTCCAGATAGAAATGATCCTGCCCGCCGATATAGATCCGCCCTTCCAGGCGGTGACGGGCCGCCTTCAGCGCGGATGCGGCATCGCCCCGACGCATTTCCGCCGGTTCGAGGACATGGCTTTTTGCCGCCAGCGCCTCATCCACCGTCAGAATGGCGGGAAGCCGCTCGTATTCGATAACGGCGCGGGAGGCCGCGGCCCGGGCGGCAGCGATATCGCGGGCAATGACCGCAAAAACCGGCTGGCCCATGAAATGCACCTCGCCATCGGCAAAAACCGGATCGTCCGCCAGAACCGGACCGACATTGTTGCGCCCGGGGATATCCCTTGCCGTCAGCACGTCGACAACACCGGGGGCCGCGCGCACCGCCGACAGGTCGAGGCGAACGATCCGCCCATGGGCGATGTCGCTTTGTGCGATATAGGCTTCCAGCGTACCGGCAGGAACGGGAATATCGTCCACATAGCGGGCCCGGCCGCTGACATGCAGCGGGGCACTGTCATGGGCAACGGACTGACGCACGCCACCTTCTATTGCGGCGGCCGGCATGTCGTCTCCCCCCCTCATGCCGCGGGCTCCCCGGCCGATGGGGCAAGGATGCGCGTGGCATAATCCGGTGCCCCGTATTCGATAAACATCTTGCGCAGCAGATTGCCGGCGGCAAGACGGCGGTATTCGGCACTGGCACGCATATCGGAAATCGGCGAAAAATCCTCACCCAGGGCCGCAATGGCCTTTTGCAGCGTCGCATGGGTCATCGGCGCCCCCTGCAAGGCCGCCTCGGCACCGCGGGCACGGGCGGGAATCGCCGCCATGCCGCCGAAGGCGATCCGCACATGGCTGACGATGCCTTCCTTCACCTCGATGGCGAAGGCGCCGCAAAGGGCGGAAATATCCTGATCGAAACGCTTGGAAAGCTTGTAAGCGAACAGGCGCAGCCCCGGGCGGGGCATGGGCAGGACGATCCGTTCGACGATCTCGCCCGCCTGCAGGGCGGTGATGCCGTAATCGATATAGAAATCCTCCAGCGCCATGCGCCGGCGCCGCCCCGCATGGTTGAGCACGATTTCCGTTCCCGCCGCGATCAGTGCGGGCATGCTGTCGCCGATCGGCGAACCATTGGCGATATTGCCGCCGATGGTGCCGGCATTGCGGATCTGGCGCGATCCCAGGCGACGAAACAATTCCCCCATGTCCGGATACAGCGCCCCGATGCGCCCGTGAATATCGGCAAAGGGCGTTGCCGCCCCGATATCGAGGCAGCCATTGCGCTCCTCCACCCCGCGCAGTTGCGGCACATTGCCCAGATAGATGACGGTTCCCAGATCGCGGTGCTGTTTGCTCACCCATAGCCCGGCATCGGTCGCCCCGGCGATCAGGGTGGCATCGGGATGGCGGCGCAGGGCATCCTCCAGCGCCGCCATCGAGGACGGCGCCAGAAAAACACGCCCGTCCCCGTCGTCCAGCACCAGCCCCTCGCCGGCCATGTCGCGCAAGCGGGCCGCCAGGGCCTGGCCTGCCTCCTCAGAGGGGGCGCCCGCCGTCTGCAATGCCTGACGTGCGGCATCGACGATCGGCCCATAGCCGGTGCAACGGCATAGATTCCCTGCCAGCGCATCCTCGATCAGGCGGCGGTCGGGATCGCGCACCCCTTCCAGCCACAGGGCATACAGCGACATGACGAAGCCCGGGGTACAGAAACCGCATTGGGAGGCATGGTGATCCACCAGCGCCTGCTGCAGCGGATGCAGACTGCCATCCGCCGCGGCCAAATGTTCCACCGCCAGAAGCTGCCGCCCATGCAGGGCCGGCAGGAACTGGATACAGGCATTGACGGCGCGGTAGCGCATGCGCCCCTCTTCGGGGCTGCCGATGACGACCGTACAGGCACCGCAATCGCCTTCGGCGCAGCCCTCCTTGGTGCCGGTCAGGCCGCGCCCGCGCAGATATTGCAGCACGGTCAGTGTCGGCGGAACGGCGGAAAGGGCAACCTCCTCCTCCCCAAGCAGAAAGCGCAGCGTCATCTCAGCTCCCCCGATAGGTGGTGTACCCCCAGGGGGAGGCCAGCAGAGGCACATGGTAATGGGCATGCGCATCGGCAATGGCGAAGGCGATGACCACGACATCGAGAAAAGGCGGATCGGCGAGCTTCGCCCCTCGGGCGGCAAAATAATCGCCGATGGCGAATGTCAGCTCGTAACGCCCCGGCACCATTGCCGCCCCTTGCAGAAGCGGGGAATCGACGCGCCCGTCCTCATTGCTCAGCGCATCGCACAGATGATGCCTGACGCCTTCTTCGATACGGTAAAGGGAAATGGCGATGCCCCGCCCCGGACAGCCATTGGCCGTATCCAGTATATGCGTCGTCAGCCGCCCTTGCGGCCCCTCCCCGGAAGGTCCCATGCGTTCCACCCGTCTGTTGAATTGCCGCGAATACCCACGATATCCGCGAAATTGTATCCATTTTTATGATTTTTATGGAACAAAATTATCACCTCGCCCGTCCAACGTCCAGAAAAACCACAAGTAACTGGCGACAGAAGGCGCATACCTTCTCCCCCAACCGCCGCATTGCTCCTCCCCTCCGGCAAGACCAATATGAACATTTGAAACTTGACCGCGAATATGTATACAATTTCCTCATTGCATAAAAACAATGTAGGCATGACGAACAAACCGGGCAATGCGAAGGAACGGGACGCAATGACCGAACTGGCCGATACGCTGATTCCCCGCCCCGTCAGGGGGCGCCGCCAGGGCACAAGCCCGGGAGATGCCATATACAACCATGTCTTCAATGCCATCCTCGAACAACGCCTGCCGCCCGGCACCAAGCTGACCGAGGATGTGCTGGGCGATATTTTCGGCGTCAGCCGCACCACCGTGCGCAAGGCCCTGATCAGGCTGGAACACGAAAAGATCGTCGAGATCCGCCCCAATCGCGGCGCCGTCGTCGCCAGCCCCAGTGTCGAGGATGCGCGCGAAATCTTCACCGCGCGCAAGGCGGTCGAAACCGCCATCGTCGATCTGGTCATGGCCCGGATCGACGAAGGGGCGATCGAGGCCCTGCGTCAACACACCGCCGCCGAAAACGCCGCCCACCGGGCCGGGGACCGGCGGCGCTGGATCCGCCTGTCGGGGGATTTCCACCTGCTGCTGGCGCGTATCGGCGGCAACCGCCCGCTGCACGATTTCCTCAAGGAACTGGTTTCGCGCACATCGCTGATCATCGCGCTGTATGAACGCCCCGGCAAGGCGACCTGCCAGTCGGACGAGCACAAGGCCTTCATCGATGCCCTCACACAGGGCGACGGGGAACAGGCCCGAACCCTGATGCTGCGCCATCTGGATGCCATAGAGGCCGAGCTTCATCTGGAAGGCGAGGAGGATGCCATCGACCTGCACAGGGTCTTCGCCGAATATTTCAACGACACGCGAAACAGCACGGGCTGAAAAGCCGCCTAGGGGGGAGAGAACACATGGAACAGTGGCTGATCGACTGGCTCAATCTCGGACTGCGCTGGCTGCACCTGATCACCGGCATCGCCTGGATCGGCTCGTCCTTTTTCTTCAACTGGCTGGATGCCAGCCTCGAGAAGCCCAAAACGCCCAAGGAAGGGGTGGAAGGGGAATTATGGATGGTGCATAGCGGCGGCTTCTATAACGTCGAGAAGATGCAGCTTACCCCCGCCCAGATCCCGCCGCGGCTGCACTGGTTCATGTGGGAGGCCACCTTCACCTGGATCAGCGGCTTCCTGCTTCTGGTCGTCCTCTACTATCTGGGCGCCAGCGCCTTCATGATCGACCCGGCCATCGCCGATATCGGCCCCGCCACCGCCATTGCCGTCAGCCTGGCGACACTGGCGGTTTCCTGGATCGTCTATGACGCCCTCTGGGCCTCCCCTCTCGGGGAAAAGGGGTGGCTGCCGGTCATCGTTTCCTGCCTGCTGTGGCTGGGGCTCGCCTACGGGCTGACCCATATCTATGGCGGGCGCGGCGCCTTCCTGCATGTCGGCGCCGTGATGGGAACGATCATGGCCGCCAATGTCTGGCGGCGGATCATCCCCGCCCAGCGCCAGCTTGTCGCCGCCACCAAGGCCGGCACCCCTGCCGATGCCAGACTGGCCAAGGCCGCCAAGCAGCGTTCCGTCCACAACAATTACATGACGCTGCCGGTCGTCTTCATCATGATCAGCAATCATTACCCGATGACCTATGGCAGCGAATACAACTGGATCGTGCTGGCGGCCATCGCCCTTGGCGGCGCCATGATCCGCCACTTCTTCAACCTGCGCAATCGCGGGCGCAATGCCTGGTGGCTGATCCCCGCCGGCATTGCCCTGGTGCTGATCGCGGCCGTCATCGCGCGCCCCACCGAGCGAACCCTTGCCGCGGGAACCCGTGCCGATTTCGCCGCCGCCGCCGGCATCATTGCCGCCCGCTGCGCGCCATGTCATTCGGCCAGCCCCAGCTTCGACGGTTTCGATGCGCCGCCTGCCGGCGTCGTTTTCGACACGCCCGCCGATATCGCCCGCTTCAGCGCCCGCATCAAGGCCCAGGCAGTGGACAGCGAGACCATGCCGCTTGGCAACATGACCGGCATGACGGCCGGGGAACGGGCCATCCTGGGCGCCTGGATCGCGGCGGGGGCGAAAACCGAATAAACGCCGCCGAACCGGCAATAAAGGAAAGTCAAGAAAACCATGGAATACGACCGCAATCTGATTGGCTATGGCCCGACGCCGCCCGACCCGCAATGGCCCGGCGGCGCGCGCATTGCCGTGCAGTTCGTGCTCAACTACGAGGAGGGTGGCGAAAACTGCATCCTTCACGGCGATCAGGCATCGGAAGCGTTTCTGTCGGAAATTATTGGCGCCGAACCGCGTTTCGGCGTGCGCCATGTCAACATGGAATCCTGCTATGACTATGGCAGCCGCGCCGGCGTCTGGCGCATTCTCCGCCTCTTTGGCGAACGGGATATCAGGCTGACGGTTTTTGCCGTCGGCATGGCGCTGGAACGCGCCCCCGAAACCGCCGCCGCCTTCGTCCAG
>JALXAG010000010.1 GCA_026992315.1 Sneathiellales bacterium
GATAGGCGCTTTCATGGCCGCGGCCCTGTATGACGGCCGGGGCGCCAGCATGGCCAATCTGGCGGCCCTGGCCAGCTTCGCCGTCATTGCCATCGGGGCGCTGGGCTGCATCATCGGCGGTTATATTGCCGATCGCATCGGCCGCACCCTGTTTACCGCGATTGCCATGGCCGTTTCCGGTTTATGCGCCGCGACCATCGGCCTGTTTCTCGACGGTCCGCACTGGCTGCTGATCGCCATCGGGGCGCTGTGGGGGGTGTCGGTAATCGCCGATTCCGCGCAGTTCTCCGCCGCCATTGCCGAGCTTTCCGAACCTTCGCTGATCGGCACCATGCTGACGGTTCAGATCTGCGCCGGCTTTCTGCTGACGCTTGCCAGCATCAATCTGATTCCCTTTTTGGTGGAACATGTCGGCTGGCGCTATGCCTTCCTGGCGCTCAGCATCGGCCCCGCCCTTGGCGCCCTGGCCATGCTGCGCCTGCGCCGACGCCCGGAATCCCTGCGCATTGCCGGCGGGCAGCGTTAAGGCAAGCTTCATCAATTTGTGCGAGCATTGTTACCGTCAGTGGCGTCTATTGCTTCAACAATGCGGAAAATTGCCCATGATGGATGTCACATGCATCAAGAATCAACATGTTGCCAAGGCGCTTGAAAATGCGACGATTCTCAATCGTCTGCTGCGTATCGCCATCCAGAACGACGATCTTGAAACGATACTCGAAGGCGCCCTGGATGAGCTGCTGTCCGTAAGCTGGCTCTCCCTGCTGCCGAAAGGCGGTATTTTTCTGGTCGATGAAACCCAGCGAAACCTGCGCCTGACGGCTTCACGCAATTTGAGCCCGGCATTGCACACCCTCTGCGCCAGGGTTCCTTTCGGCCATTGCCTGTGCGGCCGGGCGGCATTGCGGGCGCGCACCCAGCATGCCAGTTGTGTCGATCACCGCCATGAAACGGTTTTCGAAGGCATGGAACCCCATGGGCATTACAACCTGCCGATCATTGCCGCGGGCAAGGTCATCGGCGTTCTGGTGGTCTACCTGCCCGACGGTCACGACAGGGACGATCAGGAGATTGAATTTCTCGAAAGCGTCTGCGATGCCCTGGCCCTGCTCATCAAGCTCAAACAGCGCGAAGCCGCCCTTCAGGCCAGCCGCGATGCCCTTCAGGAACATCTGAACAACATCAACCTGGAAAAAACCTATCTGGAACAGCATGCGGAAGAGCTGGTCGTCACGGCCGAGGAACAGGCCGCCCTGCGCGAAAAGGCCGAAGCGCTGGAGGCCAAGGCCCGTCACCTCGCCCTGCACGATCCGCTGACCGACCTGCCGAACCGCCGTTATTTTCAGGAGCTTTGCATCAAGAACTTTGAGAAGGATCCCGGCCCGCATGCGATCCTTTTCATCGATATCGACGGCTTCAAGGGAGTCAACGATAGCCATGGCCATGATGCGGGCGATGAGTTGCTGTGCCGGATCGCACAACGGCTGAGCCGAAGCCTGTGCCATTCCGATTTCGCCGCCCGTTTCGGCGGCGACGAATTTGCCGTTTTTCTCCATGCCATTCCCTCGGCCGAAACGGCGGAACGAGTCGCCACACGCATTGTCGAGGCGCTGAAAAGGCCTTTTGGCCTGGAACGGGATATCCGCTGCCAGATCGGTGCCAGTATCGGGGTGGCCCTGTGGCCGGATCACGGACAGGATTTCGACAGCGTCATCAAGGCCGCCGACAAAGCCATGTACCACGTCAAGGAACGTGGCAAGAACGGCGTCCAGCTGGCGGGGGTGCCGGTGCTCGCCGCCGCCGGGGAATAGCAGCCTGCGACATTCGTTCAGCGCGGCACGGTCACGCGATATTGCTTGCGGGCATAGCCGGTTACATTATCCTTGGCACGGATGAACACCTCGCCGATACCGGGCGGTATCCGCACCCCGGCAAGAGAGCGGGTGAAGGGCTGCTCATCGACATGGGGATGCAGCAACACCCGCTCCCCCAGCACCGTGCCATCGGGGGCCAGGACATCCCATTGATCGGCGTAATGTTTCCAGCCCGTATCCTCGTGACGCAGGGTGACGTCGAAACGATAGCGGCCCTCGCCCGACGGGGTGACCTTCACGGCCACGATTTCCGGCGGGCTGGCCGCAGCCGGCACCGCGATCATAAGGGCCGGTGCCGACAGCAACAACAACAGGGCGCGGATGGATTTCATGTCTCCTCCCGGGTTACGCGGGTTACGGCTGTTACTGTAACCGCGCTGGCTTGCGCGACGGTTCAATTTTTCGTCAGCAGAGGCTGGCTTCATCCGGCGGCCTTACATAAACTGCACCGGCTCAGTCAGGGAGGGATCATGCATCCGGATATCGTTATCGTCGGCGCGGGGATTGCCGGTGCCTCCGCCGCCGCCATGCTGTCCCGGCAGGCAAAGGTTGTGCTTCTCGAACGCGAAGACCAGCCCGGCTATCACGCCACCGGCCGTTCGGCCGCGCAATTCGCCGAAAGCTATGGCAATGCGCCGGTGCGCGCCCTGACGGCGGCCAGCCGCGCCTTTTTCGAAAACCCGCCGGAAGGCTTCTGCGAGGCACCGTTGCTGAGTCCGCGCGGGGCGCTGTTCATCGCCCGGGCCGATCAGCTTGCGGCATTGGATGCCTTTTATCGGGAACTGTCCGCGGATTTTCCCGCCATCGAACGGCTGGACGCCGCCGATGCCCGGCGCATGGTACCGATACTGCGCTCCGATTACCTTGCCGGGGCCGTTCTCGACCCGGCCTCGGCCGATATCGATGTTCATGCCCTGCATCAGGGCTTTCTCCGCCTCTTCCGCCAATGGGGCGGCATTCTCCGCCTGAACAGCGATGTGTGCAGCCTCCGGCGCAAGGCGGGCGTCTGGCATATCGGCCTGGCCTGCGGGGAGGTGCTGCAAAGCCCTGTCATCGTCAATGCCGGCGGGGCCTGGGCGGGAGAGATCGCCCGCCTTGCCGACGCCTCGCCCATAGGAATGACGCCGAAACGGCGCTCCGTGGCCCTGATCGCCCCCCCTGCGGGATGTGTCATCGACGGCTGGCCGCTGGTCGTCGATGCCGATGAGGAATTCTATTTCAAGCCCGATGCCGGGCAGGTACTGATATCGCCCGCCGATGAAACCCCCTCGCCCCCCACCGATGCCCGGCCGGAGGAGTGGGATATCGCCCTGGCCGTCGACCGGGTGCAGCGGGCCGCCGATCTGCCGGTGCGCCGCATCAACCACAGCTGGGCCGGATTGCGGACCTTCAGCGATGACAAAACCCCCGTTATCGGCTGGGACAAACAGGCCGAAGGTTTCTTCTGGCTGGCCGGACAAGGCGGCTATGGCGTGCAGACGGCACCGGCCATCGCCGAACTGACGACAGCGCTGATCGCCGGTACCGCACTGCCGGCGGCCCTTCGCGATTACGGCATCGACCCGGCCGATACGGACCCGGCCAGGTTCTCCTGAGCGTATTTCAGGCAGGGTTCATTTCAGCCAGGAAGGTCCTGTCCGCCGGCAACGGCATCTTTGCAAGTGAAGACCCAACACATATAACAGTAAAAATGTGTTTTATGTCATTTTATTTACCAAGGCCATACGACAAAGAATCCGGAAAGCGCATTTTTTGGTATTTTATGTTATTCTGTAAGGGACATAACCGAAGGAAGAGTTTCAGATAATCGGCCATCCATAGCGTAATCACAGCCAGGTAGGGGAGGCGCGTATGTTTTCTGGTAACAAGCTGCTGATCTCGTTTCTGGATAAACTGATCCATACAGGGCATCTGGTCATTGTGTTTGCCGATGGCAGCGAACATCATTTCGGCGATCGTTCCGCCCCGGCCGTCACGCTGCGCCTGCACGATGCAAAGCTGGTGCGCCGGCTTTTTCTCAACCCCGACATGGCGCTCGGCGAGGCCTATATGGACGGCAGCCTGAGCGTGGACAAGGACGATCTCTACGGCCTGCTGGAACTGCTGATCCGCAACCTCGCCACCGGCAAGCCGGGGCTGCATTACCGCATCGTCAACCGCCTGCGCATCTTCAAGCGCTGGATCGATCAGTACAACCCGGTGACCCGTTCGCACAGGAACGTCGCCCATCATTACGACCTCTCCGACAAGCTTTACGATCTGTTCCTAGACCGGGACAGGCAATATTCCTGTGCCTATTACACCCATCCCGAAGCCAGCCTCGAAGAAGCCCAGCAGGCAAAAAAAGACATGATCGCCCGCAAGCTGCTGCTGAAACCGGGAATGAAGGTGCTGGACATCGGCTGCGGCTGGGGCGGCATGGCCCAGCATATTGCGGAGAATTACGAAGCCGACGTGCAGGGCATCACCTTGTCGCGCGATCAGCTTGCCTATGCGCAGAAGCGCCGGGCGGAAAAAGGTTCGATCAGTTACAGCCTGACCGATTACCGTCATGTATCGGGCAAATTCGACCGTATCGTTTCCGTCGGCATGTTCGAACATGTCGGCGTGCCGCATTTCCGGGAATATTTCGATAAGGTCAAATCGCTTCTGAACGATGACGGCGTCGCCCTGCTGCACACCATCGGCCGGGCCGACGGCCCCGGCGCCACCAATCCGTGGATACAGAAATACATCTTCCCCGGCGGCTATGTGCCGGCCCTGTCGGAAATCCTTCCCGCCATCGAACAGGCGGGGCTGGTTATCACCGATATCGAAGTCTGGCGCCTGCATTATGCCGAAACCCTGCGCGCCTGGCGGCGGCGTTTTCTTGCCAACCGCCATATCGTCGATGCCGAATGGGGCGAGGAATTCCGCCGCATGTGGCTGTTCTATCTGATTTCGAGCGAAATCACCTTCCGCTACAACGGCCATGTCGTCTTCCAGATTCAGCTCGCCAAATCCCAGGATGCGGTGCCGCTGACCCGCGACTATCTCTATCGCGACGATGCGACCCCCTCCCTCACCTCAGCACACGGCGCGACCGAAAACCGCGCCTGAAAGCAGGCAGGCTGAAAAGGCGCCCCGCAAAGAGACAAGAGACGCCCGCAGAAACCGTTAAAAAAACGGCCCCGGGAAACCGGGGCCGCCTCTCGACAAGCAGGCTCTGCAGAGCCCGCATAGTGTCTTATTGAGTTCTTTTATTGAGGGATCTCGCCCTGCACGCCCTCGACATACCAGTTCATGCCCAGCAATTCGCCATCGGGAATGGTCTTGCCCGCGGGCACCACTTCCTTGCCGGACTGATCGCGGATCGGCCCCTGGAAGGGATGCAGGGTGCCGGCGATGATCGCCTTGCGCGCGGCTTCGGCCTCGGCCACCACATCGGCCGGAATGGCCTTGTTGTAAGGCGCAAGCGCCAGCATGCCGGCGGCCAGGCCGCCCCAGGTGTCTTCGGACTTCCAGGTGCCGTCCAGCACCGCCTTGGCCCGCTGGACGTAATAACCGTCCCAGACATCGAGAATGGCGGTCAGCTGCGCATCCGGCCCGAAGCGGGACATATCGGAGGCCTGGCCGACGGCATAAACGCCGCGCTCCTGGGCGATCTGCATCGGCGCCGGACTGTCGGTATGCTGCATGATGACATCGGCACCCTGATCGATCAGGGCCTTGGCGGCATCCCCTTCCTTGCCCGGATCGAACCAGCTGTTCACCCACACGACCTTGACCACCGCCTTGGGATTGACCTTGCGCAGGGCCAGGGTGAACGAATTGATGCCGCGGATCACTTCCGGAATGGGGAAGGAGCCGATATAGCCGATGACATTGGATTTGGTCATCCGCCCGGCCAGAATGCCCGCCACATAGCGGCCCTCATAGAAACGGGCGGCATAGGTGGACACGTTCTTGGCCCGCTTGTAACCGGTGGCATGTTCGAATTTCACATTCGGGAAACGTTTGGCCACCTTCAGCGTCGGGTTCATGAAACCGAAGGAGGTGGTGAAGATCAGCTTATTGCCGCTGGCTGCAAGCTGACGGATCACCCGTTCGGCATCCGCGCCTTCCTTGACGCTTTCGACATAGGTGGTCTTTACCTTGTCACCCAGCGCCTTCTCAATCGCCTTGCGGCCCTGATCGTGCTGATAGGTCCAGCCCATATCGCCGACCGGCCCGACATAAACGAAACCGATCTTCAGCGGTTCTTCCGCCATCGCCGGCGCCGCCAGCATTGCCGTGGCGGCGATCACGCCCCCCAGCAGTGTCTTCAACATCCCTTTCCCCATCGGATACCTCCTTGATTGACCAATTGAACCTGTTGCTCTCGTCCCGATCCACCTGAAGCTACACATTCTTTTCCCCAAGGTCACGCATCGGTTCCCGACCTTTCATGCGCTGGGATGGAAAACCTTGCCCAGACAGGCCGGGGCGTTGAGACGGATACGCAGCTGATCGCGCGATATCAGCACCAGCACGATGACGGTTGCCAGATATGGCAGCATCGACAAAAACTGCGAGGGAATGGCCACGCCGAGCCCCTGAATATGAAGCTGGCCGATGGTGACGGCGCCGAACAGATAGGCGCCGAACAGCAACCGCCCCGGCTTCCAGGTGGAAAACACCACCAGGGCCAGGGCGATCCAGCCGCGCCCGGCCGTCATGTTTTCGGTCCACAGCGGCGTATAGGCCAGGGTCAGATAGGCACCGGCCAACCCGCTGGTCATGCCGCCGAAAATAACGGCCATGTAACGGATCGGAATGACGCCATAGCCAATGGCATGAGCGGAATCATGCGATTCGCCGACCGCGCGCAGAATAAGCCCGGGGCGGGTTCTGAACAGAAACCAGCTTACCGCCGCCGTCAGCGCCAGGGACATGTAGACCATGATGTCGTACTGAAACAGCAGCCCCCCGAGAACGGGAATATCGCTTAGCCAGGGAATCTGAATGCCGGCCAATCCGGTCGCGGGCGTGCCGACATAGCCCTGTCCGATCAGGGCCGACAGCCCGACGCCGAACAGGGTCAACGCCAGCCCCGTCGCCACCTGATTGGCAAGCAGGGTCAGGGTCAGAATACCGAAGAGCAACGCCATGACGCCGCCGGCGCCAATCGCGGCCACAATGCCGAGATAGGGACTGCCCGTCCCGGTGGACACGGCAAAGGCACTGACGGCACCGACCAGCATCATCCCCTCGACGCCCAGATTGAGAACGCCTGATTTCTCCACCACCAATTCGCCGATGGCGGCAAAGAGCAGCGGCGTCGAAGCGGTGACGATGGTGGCGAATATGGCGATAAAGGTTGTGCTTTCCATGTTACTGCCCCTCCCCGGCCGGACGGTTTCCGGGCCAATCGATGCGGATGCGGTAATTGATCAGCACATCGACCGCCAGCAGAAAGAACAGGATCATGCCCTGAAAAACGCCGGTGATTGCCAGCGGCAGATTCATGTCGATCTGCGCCACCTCGCCCCCCAGATAGGTCAGCGCCATCAGCAGCGCCGCGATCAGAATGCCCAGCGGATGCAACCGCCCGAGAAAGGCGACGATGATGGCGGTAAAGCCATAGCCGGGCGATATGGTCGGCAAAAGCTGGCCGATGGGGCCGGAGACCTCGATCATGCCGGCCAGCCCCGCCAGCGCACCGCTGAGCAGCAGGGTCAGCCAGATAACCGCTTTCTGGCTGAAACCGGCATAATCGGCGGCCATCGGGCTCAGACCGATGACACGCACCTGAAAGCCGATCAGAGTGCGCGAAATGAAGACCCAGCCCGCCACCACCGCCAGCAGGGCGAAAACGGCACCCAGATGCAGCCTTGTCCCCTCCAGCAGCACCGGCAGCACGGCACTGTCGGAAAAGATGCGCGATTCGGGAAAATTCAGCCCGTCGGGATCGCGCCAGGGCCCGTGCACCAGATAGGACAGGATCAAAATCGCCACATAGGTCAGCATCAGGCTGGTGAGGATCTCATTGGCGTTGAAACGCACCCGCAGATAGGCCGGGATCGCGGCCCAGAGCATGCCGCCCAGCAATCCGGCAACGATCATCAGCGGCAGGATGAACGGGCTGTCCACCTCGTAAAAGACCAGGGCGATGCCGCCTGCGAAGATAGCGCCGATGGTCAACTGCCCTTCAGCGCCGATATTCCAGACATTGGCGCGAAAGCCGATCGCCAGCCCGACGCCGATCAGCGCCAGCGGCGTCGCCTTGACCAGCAGTTCCGACAGACCATAGGCGGAGGATATCGGTTCGATGAAATAGGCCTGAAGCGCCTGCATGGGCGGATAGCCGAGCATGGCGAACATGATCGTGCCGGCAATCAGCGTCAGCACGATCGCCAGTACCGGGGTCAGATACACCATGGGTCTGGAGCGCTGGCCGCGCGCTTCAAGCTTAAGCAACATGATGCCCGTTCCCTTCCCTGTCCGCGCCATTGCCTTCATGCAGCCCACCCATGAGCAGGCCCAGCTCCTCCACCGTGGTTTCGCCGGTGGCCCGCGGCCGGGAAACCCTGCCATTGGCAATCACGGCAATGCGGTCGCAAACCTCGAACAATTCATCCAGATCCTCGCTGACCACCAGCACCGCCGCCCCCCGATCGCGCAGGGCGATCAGGGCGCGGTGAATCTCCGCCGCCGCGCCGACATCGACGCCCCAGGTCGGATAGGCCGCCACCAGCACCTTCGGCTGTTGCAGGATTTCGCGGCCGATGATGAATTTCTGCAGGTTTCCGCCGGAAAGGCTGCGTGCCTCGACATCGGTTCCGGGGGTCATGACCTTGAATTTCTTGACAATTTCCGCCGCCCGGGCACGGATCGCCGCCATATTCAGAAAACCCTTCGCGACCAGCCCCTTGCCATAGCCGGTCAGCAGGGTGTTCTCTTCCAGGGTCATTTCCGGCACGGCGCCGCGCCCCAACCGTTCCTCCGGCACGAAGCCCAGCCCCCGGGCACGGCGCTGTCCGGGCTCCATCTGGCTGATATCCTCACCCATCAGGCGGATGCTCTTGGGCTGGGCCTGGCGGGTTTCGCCGCTGATCGCCCGCAGCAATTCCTTCTGCCCGTTGCCCGCCACCCCGGCCAGGCCGAGGATCTCGCCGCCGCGGATGCTCAGATGCACATCCTTCAGATCGGTGCCGAAGGGTTCGTCGCTTTGCAGATTCAGTCCCGCGATCGCCAGCCTTTCCCCGCCGCCGACATCGAGATGCGAACGCTCG
>JALXAG010000011.1 GCA_026992315.1 Sneathiellales bacterium
CCACGGCCATCGCGCTGGAGGCCAGCAAGGGCGCCTTGTCCGTGGCGCTGGGCCTGGGGCTGGTGTTGCTGATACTGTCCTTCGCCATCAATTTCGCCGCCTTCACCGTCAACGAGGCGGCACGCAGACGGCACGCCCTATGAGGGCGCCGGAGAGCATTCTGCCCCTGGAACTGTCCGATGTTTCCTACGGCAGCGGACGGCACAGGCTGATCAAGAACATTTCCTGCCGGTTCGAGGAAGGGCGGCGTTATTTCGTCATCGGCCCCAACGGCGCCGGGAAAACCCTGCTGCTGCGGCTTTGCCACGGGCTGCTGCATCCGGACAGCGGCAGTCTGTACTGGCGCGGGGCGGCACAGGATCCGGCCCGCCATCAGGCAATGGTCTTTCAGCGGCCGGTGATGATGCGGCGCACGGCCCGGGCCAATATGGATTTCGCCCTTGCCGCCCAGGGCATCGGCCGGGCCGAGCGGCGCAGGCGCATCGGCGAGGTGCTGGAGCGAACCGGGCTCGAGCGCATCGCCGATCAGCCGGCGCGGCTGCTTTCCCTCGGCGAACAGCAGCGCCTGGCCCTGGCGCGGGCCTGGGCCCTGCGCCCGCAGGTGCTGTTTCTCGACGAACCGACCGCCAGCCTCGATCCGCCCGCCGCCCATGCGATCGAGGAACTGATCGGCGAAATCGCCGATGGCGGCACCACCATCATCATGACGACGCATGATCTGGGCCAGGCACGGCGCATGGCCGATGAGATATTGTTTCTTTTCCGCGGCCGTCTGAAGGAACAGGCCCCGGCGGAACGCTTCTTCGCCGGCCCGCGGAACGATCTGGCCCGGGATTTTCTCGCCGGGCGTCTGTTGTGGTGGAAACGCCGTCGCGGCGGCGGCTATATGCCCGATACACAACCGGGGAGGAAAACGGGCAGAAAGGGAGTTTGAAGAATGACCGGTAATCTGCGCACGGTTCGCCTGCTGGCGGCTGTTACGATGCTGTTCCTTGCCGCGCTTTCCGGCGGAATTCCGGCACAGGCGGCCCGTTTCATCACCGTGGCATCGACGACCTCGACCCAGAATTCGGGCCTGTTCGACTATCTGCTGCCCCTGTTCACCCGGGAAACGGGGATCGATGTTCATGTCGTCGCCGTCGGCACCGGCGCGGCCATCCGCCTGGCCCGCGAGGGCAATGCCGATGTGCTGCTGGTCCATCACAAACCCTCGGAGGAAAAATTCGTCCGCGACGGTTTCGGGGTGAAGCGCTACGACCTCATGTATAACGATTTCGTCCTGATCGGCCCGGCAAGCGATCCGGCGGGCATTGCCGGGGCGGCCAGCGCCGCCGAGGCGCTGAAGCGGATCGCCGAAGCCAAGGCCCCCTTCGTTTCCCGTGGCGATGACAGCGGCACCCACAAAAAGGAACGGGGGTTGTGGAAACAGGCGGGAGTCGATGTCAATGGCCGCGATATGCCCTGGTACCGGGAAACCGGCTCCGGCATGGGGGCGACGCTGAATGTGGCCTCGGCCATGAACGCCTATACGCTGAGCGACCGGGGAACCTGGATCAGCTTTGCCAACAAGGGCGATCTGAAGCTGCTTTTCGCCGGCGATCCGGCCCTGTTCAATCAGTACGGGGTCATATTGGTCAACCCGGCGAAATTTCCCCATGTCAAGGCGCGGGACGGGCAGCGCTTCATCGACTGGCTGTTATCGGCGGCCGGGCAGAAGGCGATTGCCGCCTTCCGCGTCCACGGCGAGCAGCTTTTCATCCCAAACGCCAAGCCCTGAGTGGCGGCAAAGGCAGGTTGTCCGCCACGCTCAATCGCCGTTCCTGTAATCGTCGGTCGTTCGGGGCGCGGGGCGCGGCGGCCCGGCAAAGGGATCGCCGCCCTGTTCCGCCATGTCGATCACCCGGCAATCGGCGCACATCTTCAGCCGGTCAAGCGTTGCTTCATCGGCGAAGGCGGCATGTCCGGCCAGCTTGGCGATCATGGTTTCAATGGTCGCGCGGACGCCGAAGGGCTTGCCGCAGCGCAGGCAGGCGAAAGGCTCTTCCTCCTTGAGGATGACCGCTTCGCGCGCCGCTGCCGTCAGATTCAGCCGTGGCTGCAGGGTAATGACCTTTTCAGGGCAGGTGTTGCGGCAAAGACCGCATTGGATACAGGCCTCCTCGACAAAGGAAAGCTGCGGGTGATCCGGGTTGTCGCGCAGGGCGTTGACCGGGCAGGCGCCGGTGCAGGCCAGGCACAGGGTGCAGTTTTCCGCATCCACGATCACCGTGCCGAAAGGGGCGCCTTCGGGCACTGCTACATGGTCCTGCGGGGCGGGGGCCCGTTCGTTCAGATGCATAAGGGCCATGCGCATGATCGTGCGCTTGTCGCCGCTGGGCAGGAAGAAGGATGCCGCCCCCGGCAGGGGGGCGGTTTCCGCCGCCAGCAGGGCGGAGAGGGCATCGGGATCGTCCTCTTCCGCCGGCAGGATGCGTCCCTGCCCATAGCCCAGAGCCGCCAGCACCCCGTCCACGAGATCGATATTGGCGCGCAGGCCGTCGGCTTCATGGCGCTGGGCAGGGGCCGGCATTAGCAGGATCTTGGCGGTGCCGTAGGCAAAGGCGGCGAAAAGGAAATCGAGCCCGATCTGCGTCACGGCATTGACGGCAAAGGGCAGGACATTGGCGGGCAGACCGTCGCCGTAGCGGGCCAGTGCCGCAATCATATCCTCGCCCCATTCCGTATCGTGAACCAGCAGAACCGGGTTCCGCCCCCCGGCCCCGGCATAGGCCGACAGCAGGGTGCGCAGCCGGTTCAGCAGGTGGGTCGCGCCGGGCAGGGCATAGCTGGCGGCGCCGGTGGGGCACAGGCTGGTGCAGCCGCCGCAGCCGGCACAGCGATAGGGATCGAAGCGGACCTTTTCCCCGTCCGGCTGCACGGCGCCGGCGGGGCAGATGTCGATGCATTTACTGCAACCGACGGCCCCGGCGCTGCCATGGGCACAGATATCGGCATCGTATTGCACATAGCGGGGCTTTTCGAATTCCCCGACCATGTCGGCCAGGTCGAAAAGCGCCTTTTCTATTTGCGCGGGGTCGCCCTTGTCGGGCCGGAAATAACCATCGATCTTTTCCGGTGCCGGAAACAGCGGCCCCGTTCCGCGCAGATCCAGGATCAGATCGCATTGCAGGCGCTGGCGCCGGCGCGGTTCCTGCCATTGCGGGGCGTGGCGCGATGAGGGGTGCATGGCGGCCATATCGGCGATATCGACGCTGAAGGCGCCAAGATGGCCCTCTGCCGCCACGGTGCGGCCATTGAAAAGGGCGAAGCCGGCGACACGCGGCAGGGCAATGTCTCCGTCCCCTTCCAGCAGCAGGGTGACGTGCAGCCGCTCGGCCAGCCGAAGGGCGGCATCCAGCGCCTGCTGATCGTTTCCCAGGATCAGAACGTCGCCGTCGCTGGTCATGGTGATGCCGGGCGATGGCGGCAGGTCGAGCGCCGCTTCGGCCAGCAGGGCGGCGATTTTGGGCCCGGCGGACCCGGCTTCCCTGGCCCAGCCCGCCTTTTCGCGGATGTTGACGAAGCGCAGCCCGCCGGAAAAGCCCGCTTCTTCCGCCGTTTCCAGGAACAGCGGCGCTTCCTGGGTGCAGGCGATCATCAACTCCTCGCCGCGATCGAGCGCCGCTTCCAGCCGTTCCAGCTGTCCCCGGCACAAGTCCCGGCAAATCCGGGTTTCCGGCACCGCCCCCGTGGCGGCCAGCGCGGAAATATCGAGCGGCATGCTGCCCTCGCAATGGCACAGCAACAGATTCTGCCCGGTCAGTTTCATGTTTTCATCTTCCCTGTTTTTTAATTCCGGTTCCAGAAAAATGATCTTCTTCCGGCGCCGTTTTGCGATAGACTGTAGACGGGAGAGACAAGGAAAAACAACAGGCGAATTGCATGAGCGAGGCGACACATCTGCAGATCCCCCTGGGCATTGTCATCGAAAGGCGGGATATCGACAATCCCTGGCTCGATTACACATGGCGCCCGGTGGCGGTTATCCCCGGGGCGGCGCCGGTCGATGAATGGCACTGCATCGGTGCGGGCGAGGGCTGGCGCCAGTATCATGCAAAAACCCTGACGCTGGAACTGTTCCGGGGCGAGACGGAAGGCTATCTCAGCAACCTGTCCCAGCCCGTTCCTGCCGTGTTTATCGTGCTGCGCCCCGGCGAGGAGGCGGGCGAACACGATGTCGAGCCCTTCCATGTCACCGCCTGCCCTTATGAAGCCATGGGCTATACGGAGGATGGCGAGGAAATCGTCGAGGGGGTTGCGATGCCGCCGGAAATCATTGCCATGGTGCAGGCCTTTATCGACCGCCACCATGTCGAGGAGCCGTTCAGAAAACGCAAGAACAAGCGTCACAGAGTGCGCGACGACGGCCGCCGCCCCGATCCGCGTATCGCCACGGCGGCACGATACTGGAAGGCAGACGGCAAATGACCGGCAAGGAAACCCGTCTCGCCCGTTGGTCCCGGCTCAAGGCGCGGGCACGCAGGCACGGGATAAACCCCGATCCGCAACGGCAAGGCCCTGCATCGCCGCCCGCCATCCCGGCGGTGGCGGCGGAAAGCCCGGAAAGGCCTGAAGCGGCAGAAGCGGATAGGGTAGAAACGAATGAGGAGGCTGCCGGGGCGGAGACTGTGGATCTGGAAGCCCTTGCCCGCGATCATGATCTGCCGTCGCCGGAAACGCTGGATGCCGGTTCCGATTTCAGCCAGTTCATGCGCGATGACGTGCCCGAGATACTCAAACGCGCGGCCCTGCGCAGGTTATGGGCCAGCGATCCCGTTCTCGCCAATCTCGACGGGCTGAACGATTACGATGAAGATTTCACGGTTATCGGCGCCGCCGCCGGCGCCATCGGCGAAGGGGCGCGCAAGCTTGCCGATGCGCTGAAGGCGGAGGATGGGGAGAACGCCGCGGATTCCCCCCTCGCCGCCGGTGACGGTGGCGAAGGAGGCACGCCGGAACGTTCCCCCGCGCAGGAGGACGAAGACGCGATCGCGCAGGCCACAGCCGATGGCGCGGCGGATGAAGGGCCCGGGCGGGCCGCTCCCTCCGGGGGGACGGAAAGCTGATGCCTGTTCACATTGTTGCATCCCCAACGCAATTATATTGACAAGCCTGGTTGAGGAGTATTCCATATATTACTTGTGGCAGGGAATTTGCGGATCATAAAAAAAGCCCGGATGGCGGGAGAATAAGGGGGAAGCGCGTCCATGACGCGATCAGCGCAAACACAGGATATTGCCGGCGGAAACATCGCCGGAGGCGGGGTGAGCGGACAGGAAGCCACGATGCGGCGGGCCGCTTCCGGGCAAGCACCTGCGGCCATGACCATCACGGCCGGGGAAAACCTGGCGGAGGAAGATCTGTTCCGTGCCCGCTTCTATGCCCTGCTTTCCTCGCTGCTGGCCCGTCCCCCGGCTGGGGATGTTCTCGCCTCCCTGTCCGCGATCGAAGGGGATGAATCGCCTTTGGGCCAGGCATTGGATGCCCTTGCCGCCGCGGCGCGGGAAGCCGATGAAGAAGCGGTCGGGGACGAATTCACCCTGTTGTTCTATGGTCAGGGCCAGGGCGGGGAACTGCTTCCCTATGCCTCTCATTACCTTACCGGGCTGCTGTACGAGCGTCCCCTGGCCGAACTGCGCCGCAGCATGGCGGTGATGGGCATGGAAAAGGACGGTCTCGAGGGCGAGCCGGAAGATCATATCGCCTGTGTGCTCGAGATCATGCATGCGCTGATCGTTACGCCCGATGGCGGCGAAAGCTGCCTGCGCAAGCAGAAGGATTTTTTCACCACGCATCTCTTCCCCTGGGCCGGGGCGTTCTTCAGCGATCTGCAGACGGCAAGGGCCGCCGTCTTCTATCGCAGCGTCGGCCGGCTGGGCGAGGTGTTCACGGCAATAGAATCGGAAGGTTTCGGCATGGTCGAATGACCGCCGGACGGCCCGCGGACGGATCCCGCGGGTATGATGAGAAGGAGGAAACATATGGCTGAGAAAAAAGAAGAAAGCGGGCTGGCACGCCGGGATTTCTTCAAGGCAGCGGGCCTTGGACTGGGCGCAAGCGTGATCGGCATGGCCGCAGCCGGGCCGGCCGCGGCAGCCACCGGGAAGGACAGTGCGAATGCGGGATATCGTGAAACGCCCCATATCCGCACCTATTACGATCTTGCCCGCGCCTGAGCGGGATGACGAACAGCGGCGGCCGTTTCCGGTCCGCCCGATAACGAACTGACAGGAGAGGCAGATGCTCGCCAAGAAAACCAGCGGGGTTGCGAAAGGCCCCCGTCTGAAAAAGGCGCTGGCAGGGGCCGTCAACGGCACCATGAACCGCCGCGCATTTCTGCGCAATTCCGGTCTTGCCGTCGGCGGGGCCGCACTGGCCACCGCAGCGCCGGTCGGCATGATCAAAAAGGCCAAGGCCGCCAGCGACGGCAAAACCGCCGTCAAGCGGGTCAAATCGGTCTGCACCCATTGTTCCGTGGGCTGCACGGTCATTGCCGAGGTGGAAAACGGCGTATGGACCGGTCAGGAGCCCGGCTTTGAAAGCCCGTTCAATCTGGGCGGCCATTGCGCCAAGGGTGCCGCGGTACGCGAACACGCTCATAACGAACGCCGCCTGAAATATCCGATGAAGCTGGAAGGCGGCAAGTGGAAGCGTGTCTCCTGGGAAGAAGCGATCGACGAAATCGGCAACAAGATGCTGGAGATCCGCAAATCCTCCGGCCCCGATTCCGTCTATTGGCTCGGTTCGGCGAAGTTCAACAACGAACAGTCCTATCTGTTCCGCAAGCTTTATGCCTTCTGGGGGTCGAATAACGGCGATCATCAGGCGCGTATCTGCCATTCCACCACCGTGGCCGGCGTGGCCAATACGTGGGGATATGGCGCGATGACCAATTCCTACAACGATATGCACAATTCGCGTTCGATGATCCTGATCGGCTCCAACCCGGCCGAGGCGCATCCGGTTGCCGTGCAGCACATTCTGCGCGCCAAGGAACGCAACAATGCGCCGCTGATCGTCTGCGATCCGCGTTTCACGCGCACGGCGGCCCATGCCGATGAATATGTCCGCTTCCGCCCCGGCACCGATGTGCCGCTGATCTGGGGCATTCTGTGGCATATTTTCGAAAATGGCTGGGAGGACAAGGAATTCATCCGCCAGCGGGTCTGGGGTCTGGATCAGATCAGGGCCGAGGTGAAGAAATGGGATCCGGCCGAAACCGAACGGGTGACCGGCGTTCCCGGTTCGCAGCTCAAGCGCGTCGCCCGTCTGCTGGCCAACAACCGCCCCGGCACCCTGGTCTGGTGCATGGGCGGCACCCAGCATCATAACGGCAACAACAACACCCGCGCCTATTGCATCCTGCAGCTGGCGCTCGGCAATATGGGCACCGCCGGCGGCGGCGCCAATATTTTCCGTGGCCATGACAATGTGCAGGGCGCGACCGACATGTGCATCCTGTCCCATTCCCTGCCCGGCTATTACGGTCTGAAGACCGGATCCTGGAAGCACTGGGCCCGGGTCTGGGATGTGGATTACGATTATCTGCTCGGCCGCTTTGCCTCCAAGAAGCTGATGGAATCCAAGGGCATTCCCGTTTCCCGCTGGATCGACGGCGTGCTGGAGGACAAGAAGAACATCGATCAGCCGGATAATCTGCGCGCCATGGTGCTGTGGGGCCATGCCGTCAATTCGCAGACCCGCCTGCCCGAAATGAAGAAGGCGATGGAAAAGCTGGATATGATGGTGATCATCGATCCGGTGCCGACATTCGCTTCCGTCATTCCGGACCGCAAGGACGGTGTCTATGTGCTGCCGGCCTGCACCCAGTTCGAAACCTATGGCTCGGTCACCGCATCGAACCGCTCCCTGCAGTGGCGCGAAAAGGTCGTGGATCCGATCTTCGAATCCAAGCCCGATCATGTGATCATGTACATGTTCGCCAAGAAGCTCGGTTTCGCCGATCAGATGTTCAAAAACATCAAGGTCAACGGCGATGAGCCGCTGATCGAGGACATTACCCGCGAATTCAACCGCGGTATGTGGACCATCGGCTATACCGGCCAGTCGCCGGAACGGCTGCGCAAGCACATGGCCAATCAGGCGACCTTCGACAAAACGACGCTGCAGGCGGTCGGCGGCCCCTGCGACGGCGAATTCTACGGCCTGCCCTGGCCCTGCTGGGGAACGCCGGAAATGGGCCATCCCGGCACGCCGATCCTGTACGATACCTCGCGGCCGGTGGCCGAGGGCGGCCTGACCTTCCGCGCCCGTTTCGGCGTCGAACGCAACGGCCAGAACCTGCTGGCGGAAGGCTCCTATTCGGTCGGTTCCGAAATCAAGGACGGTTATCCCGAATTCACCATGGCCATGCTGAAGAAGCTGGGCTGGGACAAGGACCTGACCGATGAGGAACGGGCCACCATCGAGAAGATCGCCGGCGACAAGACCAACTGGAAGACCGACCTTTCCGGCGGTATTCAGCGGGTGGCGATCAAGCATGGCTGCGCGCCGTTTGGCAATGCCAAGGCCCGCACCGTGGTCTGGACCTTCCCCGATCCGGTGCCGATCCATCGCGAACCGCTGTACACGCCGCGCCGCGATCTGGTGGCCGATTATCCGACATACAAGGACAAGCAGGCCTACCGGCTGCCGACCAAGTATGAATCGATTCAGAAAAACGACTTCTCGAAGGAGTTCCCGACCATCCTCACCTCCGGCCGTCTGGTCGAATATGAGGGCGGTGGCGCTGAATCCCGCTCCAACAAATGGCTGGCGGAGCTGCAGCAGGATATGTTCGCCGAAATCAATCCGCGGGACGCCAACAATATCGGCGTTCAGGATGGCGACGATATCTGGATCTACAGCCCCGAGGGCGGCAAGGTACTGGTCAAGGCGCTGGTGACCGAGCGGGTCGCCGCAGGCGTCGTGTTCATGCCGTTCCATTTCGGCGGTCACTGGCAGGGCAAGAGCCTGAGGGACAAATA
>JALXAG010000012.1 GCA_026992315.1 Sneathiellales bacterium
CGGGCTCGGCGGCAAGATCTGCGTGGCCGGGCAGCGGATCGGCCTGTATGGCTTCGGCGCCGCCGCCCATATCATTGCCCAGGTCGCCCGCCATCAGGGGCATGAGGTTCTGGCCTTCACCCGCCCCGGCGATACGGCGGCACAGGATTTTGCCCGCAGTCTCGGGGCTTCCTGGGCGGGGGATTCCGACAGCCTGCCGCCAGCGCCGCTGGATGCGGCGATCATCTTCGCCCCTCTCGGCGCGCTGGTGCCGATGGCGCTGAAGGCGGTGCGCCCCGGCGGGCGGGTCGTCTGCGCCGGCATTCACATGAGCGATATCCCCTCCTTTCCCTATGCGGATTTGTGGATGGAGCGGGAAATCCTCTCGGTGGCCAATCTGACCCGCCAGGATGCCCGCGAATTTCTCGCCCTGGCGCCGAAGGTGCCCGTGCGCACCGAAACCCATGCCTATCCGCTGGATGCGGCCAATGACGCGTTGGCCGATCTGCGCGCCGGCCGCTTTACCGGCGCGGCGGTGCTGGTGCCCTGAAAACCCGGCGATTGCTGGCGGCGGCGGTGAAGCTCTGCTATGTCTGTCGCGGACAGCCGAAGGATGGATCCGATCAATGGCCGAAGTGAAGAACCGCCGCGCGATCATCGACCGTCGCGCCCTGAACACGACATTGGAGCAGCTGGCGGAATGCAACGATCCGCAATCGCCGGCATGCCGTGGAGAGGTGCTTGCAGCCCTCAAGAATGCGCTGAAAGCCGGGCGGGAGGAGCTGACGCGCCGCCTGCACGAGGGCGAGGCCGGCGATATCAATGCCCGCGGTCAGGCCTATCTGATCGACCAGATCATCCGTTCGATTTTCGAGTTTGCCACCATGAAGGTGTTCCGCGCCTCGATCCCGACCGCGTCCGAACATATGTCGGTCGTTGCCGTCGGCGGCTACGGCCGCGGCGAAATGGCGCCCTTTTCCGATGTCGATCTGCTGTTTCTGCTGCCCTACAAGCAGACCCCCTGGGGGGAGAGCGTCGTCGAATACATCCTCTATCTGTTGTGGGACCTGCGCCTGAAGGTGGGGCATGCCACCCGCACCGTCGATGACTGCATCCGCCTGGCCCGCAACGACATCACCATCCGCACCGCCCTGCTCGAAGCCCGGCTGGTCTGCGGCGATCGGGGCCTGTTCGGCGAACTGAAGAACCGTTACCAGAAAGAGGTGGTCAAGGGCCACGGGCCGGAATTCGTCGAACTGAAGCTGGCCGAGCGCGATGAGCGCCACGAAAAATACGGCGATACCCGCTATGTGGTCGAGCCCAATCTGAAGGAAGGCAAGGGGGGGCTGCGCGATCTGCACACCCTGTTCTGGATTGCCAAATATCTCTACCGGGTCGAGGATATCGCCGAACTGGTCGATCGCGGTGTCTTCACCCCCGCCGAATACCGCACCTTTCAGAAGGCACACCGTTTTCTGTGGACGGTGCGCTGTCATCTGCACGACATCACCGGGCGGGCGGAAGAGCGGCTGACCTTCGACGTGCAGCGCGAGCTGGCGGTGCGACTGGGCTATAAGGATCATGCCGGCGCTTTGTCGATCGAGCGCTTCATGAAGCATTATTTTCTGGTTGCCAAGGATGTCGGCGACCTGACGCGCATTCTGTGCACGGCCCTGGAGGAGGAACACAAGCGCCGCCGCCGCTTCCGCCTGCCGCGCCTGGGTCTGCGTCGGCGTCATGTGGAAGGTTTCGTGATCGAGGGGGACCGCGTCAATATCGCCGATGCGGAGGAATTCGCCCGCGAGCCGCTGAAGATGCTGCGCCTGTTTCATCTGGCCCAGCGGCGCGAACTGGATATTCATCCCCAGGCGCTGCGGGCGATCGGCCAGCATCTGAAGCTGATCGACCGCGATTTTCGCCGCCTGCCGGAAGCGAATGCCCTGTTTCTGGATATTCTGACGGCGGATCAGAATCCGGCGGTGACCCTGCGCCGCATGAACGAGGCCGGGGTGCTGGGCCGCTTCATTCCCGATTTCGGCCGCGTCGTCGCCCAGATGCAGCACGATATGTATCACCATTACACGGTCGATGAGCACACGATCCGCGCCATCGGCATTCTGTGGCGGATCGAAAAGGGCAAGCTGAAGGAGGATCATCCCCTGGCGGATAGGATCGTGCACAAGGTGCTGTCGCGCCGGGTGCTGTATCTGGCCGTGTTTCTGCACGATATCGCCAAGGGGCGCGGCGGCGATCATTCGGTGCTGGGCGCAAGGGTCGCGCGCAAGCTGTGCCCGCGCCTGGGGCTGAATGCTGCGGAAACCGAAACCGTGCAATGGCTGGTCCGCTATCACCTGCTGCTGCCCTCCCTCGCCTTCAAGCGCGATATCGCCGATCCGAAAACGATCAGCGATCTGGTCGAGGTGGTGCAGAGCCCGGAACGGCTGCGCCTGCTGCTGGTGCTGACGGTGGCCGATATCCGTGCCGTCGGTCCGGGCGTGTGGAACGGCTGGAAGGGGCAGTTGCTGCGCGAATTGTACTACCGTGCCGAGGATGCGATGAGCGGCGGACTGGAAACCAGCGGCCGGGAGGAACGCATTGCCGGCATCAAACAGGAACTGGCCGCCCGTCTGGCGGACTGGACGGAGGAAGAGCGCACGGCCTATATGGCCCGTCATTACGATGCCTACTGGCTGTCCGAGGATGTCGATACCCTGGAGCGCCATGCCCGTCTGATCCGCGAGGCCGACCGAGAAGGCCGCCCCATCACCCTGGATACGCGTATCGACCGTTTCCAGTCGGTTACCGAAGTGACCTTCTATACCGCCGATCATCCGGGGCTGTTCGTGCGCATTACCGGTGCCATGGCCGTCTGCGGTGCCAGCATCGTCGGCGCCAAGGTGTTCACCACCGCCGATGGCATGGCGCTGGACAGCCTGCTGATACAGGATGAGGAAGGGCACGCCTTCGATCAGCCCTCGCGTCTGGCCAGGCTGGCGGTGGCGGTGGAGCAGACCCTGTCCGGCGAACTGCGCCCGGCGCAGAAGCTGGAACAGCGCCGCAAGAGCGCCCTGAACAGCCGTACCCGCGTTTTCAAGGTGGCGCCGGTGGTGCATATCGACAACAACGCTTCCGAATACTGGACGGTGCTGGAAGTCAACGGTCGCGACCGTTCGGGGCTGCTGCACGATCTGGCCTGGACGTTGTTTCAGCTTTCCCTCACCATCGGTTCGGCCCATATCGCCACCTATGGCGAACGGGCGGTCGATGTGTTCTATGTCCGCGATCTGTTCGGGCTGAAGGTGACGAACAAGAACAAGCTGCGTCAGATCGAAGAGGCTCTGCTTGAGGTGCTGAGCAAGGGGCGCCGCCCCTCCCACCGTCGGGAAACGCCTGCCGCCGCTGAGAAAACACAGGAGACGGCAGGCGGATGAGTTCCCGCGTCCCATCGCTGGCGCGGGCCGTGGCCACCGTCGGCGGCCTGACCATGGTCAGCCGTCTGCTTGGCTTTGTCCGCGATATTCTGATGGCGGCGGTGCTGGGGGCGGGGCCGGTGGCCGATGCCTTTTTCATCGCCTTCAAGCTGCCCAATTTCTTTCGCCGTCTGTTCGCCGAAGGCGCCTTCAACGCCGCTTTCGTGCCCTTGTTTTCCGAAACCCTGAAAACCGGCGGCCCTGCCGCCGCCCGCCTGTTTGCCGAACAGGTGCTTTCGGTTCTGCTGCTGGTGCTGCTGGTGCTGACGGCGGCGGTGGAAATTGCCATGCCGGCGGTGATGCTGGGGCTGGCGCCGGGCTTCGATCCCGACGGGCCGCGCTATGCCCTGGCGGTGACGATGACGCGCATGACCTTTCCCTATTTGCTGTTCATCAGCCTGGTATCGCTGCATGCGGGGGTGTTGAACGCTCTGGGCCGCTTTGCGGCGGCGGCGGCGACGCCGGTTCTGCTCAACCTCTGCCTGATCGCGACCCTGCTGCTGTTCGCCACGCCGGGCGAAGGGGCGGGGCTGGCCCTGGCCGCCGCGGTGGCGGTGGCGGGCATGGTGCAGCTGGTGTGGCTGGTTGCGGCCTGCCGGCGGGCGGGCATGGCCCTTTATCTGCGTCTGCCGGCGATGACGGCGGCGGTCCGCCGTCTGCTGGTGCTGATGGGGCCTGCCGCCATCGGTGCCGGGGTGGCGCAGATCAATCTGGTGATCGATATCGTTCTGGCCTCGCTGTTGCCGGCGGGGTCGGTCTCGTTTCTCTATTATGCCGACCGGCTGAACCAGTTGCCGATCGGGGTGGTTGGCGTGGCCATCGGCACCGCCCTGCTGCCGGGGTTGAGCCGCCTGCTGGCGGGCGGAGAGGACAAGGCGGCCAGGGCCATGCAGAACCGGGCCATCGAAGGCGGGCTGCTGCTGGCCCTGCCTGCCGCCGTCGCCCTGATCGCGATACCCGGTCCGCTGATCGCGACCCTGTTTCAGCGCGGCGCCTTCGCCGCCGCCGATGCCCAGGCAACGGCGGGCGCCCTGGCCGCCTATGCGGCGGGATTGCCGGCCTATATTCTGGTGAAGGTGCTGACCCCGGCCTATTATGCGCGCAAGGATACGAAGACGCCGATGCTGATCGCGGCGTTCAGCCTGGTTGTCAATCTGGGGCTCAACCTGTTGCTGATGGGGCCGCTGCTGCATGTGGGGCTGGCGCTGGCGACGGCACTGGCTTCCTGGGTGAACAGCCTGCTGCTGGCAGGGGTGCTGATGCGCCGGGGTCTGTGGCGGCCCGACCGGCGCCTGTTGGTGCGCGTCGGCCGTATCGTTCTTTCATCGGCGTTGATGGGCGCGATCCTTTACTTCCTGTCCGCCTATCTGTCGCCCTGGCTGGCGGACGGTCCTGTCCGTCGCGTGGCGGCGCTGGCATTGCTGGTGGCGGCGGGGCTGTCGGTCTATGGCATGGCGGCCCATTTCAGCGGCGCCGCCCGCCTCGGCGAGCTTCGTGCCCTGCTGCGCGGGCGGGACGGTTGACCCGCAGCCTGCAGCGGTTCATAAAGACCGCGCCCCGCCGTTTGCCGGTCCGGGGAGATGAGTGACAGGGCATCCCGTCATGGCGGAGTGAAGCGTGCCGGGCGGGAGCGTATTGAGGGTATTGGGACATGAGCCGCATTTTTTCAGGCGTGCAGCCGACCGGTAATCTGCATCTGGGCAATTATCTTGGCGCGATCCGCAATTTCGTCGAACTGCAGGCGGAGGAGAACAGCGAATGCATCTATTGCGTTGTCGATCTGCATGCGATTACCGTCTGGCAGGATCCGGCGGCATTGCGGGCCAACACGCGCGAGGTGGCGGCGGCCTATCTGGCGGCGGGCATCGATCCGAAGCGCTCGATCATCTTCAATCAGAGTGCCGTCAGCGCCCATGCCGAGCTGGCCTGGGTGTTCAACTGCGTGGCGCGGCTGGGCTGGCTGAACCGCATGACCCAGTTCAAGGAAAAGGCCGGCAAGCATCGTGAGAACGCTTCCGTCGGGCTTTACGCCTATCCGAACCTGATGGCGGCGGATATCCTTGCCTATAAGGCGACGCATGTGCCGGTGGGCGAGGATCAGAAGCAGCATCTGGAGCTGACCCGCGATATCGCACAGAAATTCAACAACGATTTCGGGGTCGATTTCTTTCCCATGACGGAGCCGCTGATCTTCGGCGCCGCCACCCGGGTGATGAGCCTGCGCGACGGTTCGAAGAAGATGTCGAAATCCGATCCTTCCGATTATTCGCGCATCAACCTGACCGACGGCCCTGACGAGATCGCGCGCAAGGTGCGCAAGGCAAAGACGGATCCGCATCCCCTGCCCGAAACGACGGAAGGGCTGGAAGGGCGGCCGGAGGCGCGCAATCTGGTCGGGATATTCGCCGCCCTGTCCGGGCGCGATGTGGCCGATGTGCTGGGCGAGTTCGGCGGTCAGCAGTTCTCGGCCTTCAAGGCGGCGCTGGTCGATCTGGCGGTGGAGAAGCTGGGCCCCATGGGCGCGGAAATGAAACGGCTGATGGCCGACAGCGCCTATGTCGACGACGTGTTGCGCGACGGTGCAAAGCGGGCGGCGGCGATCGCCACCCCGATCATGGACGAGGTGAAGGATATCGTCGGTTTTCTGCGCCCCTGAGGGCGGGAGGAGGCGCAGGGCTTGCGCTTTGCCCGGCCAGGCGCCATCTGTATAGGCGGCGGATATTCGAAAAACAGCGTCAGGTGCCGATAGAGGGGAGCCGATGAGAGACTGGATTGAACGGATCAAGGACCGGCTTCTTCTGCTGGATCTGCCCCGGGGCAATACCGTGCTCAAGGGGCTGGGCGCTCTGGCGGTGCTGCTGGCGCTGTATTATCCCGTCGGCATGGCGATCGTGCATCGTGTCGATGACGATCCGGCCTTTACCGCGCCCGAGACGGCCGGCGGTTCGCGGGCCGTCGATATGGCGATCGCCCTGATCGACCGCGAGGTCAATATCAATCGCTGGACGGCGAACGATCCGTTCTTTCTGCCGGGCGCGGCGCTCGATAACATGCCGAATTTCCAGCAGGGCGTCATTTCGGCCCTGGCCCGCTTCAGCTTCGAGCTGACGGATCAGCTCGGGCGGGTGCGCGGATCCTCATCGACCGATCCCGATCTGCAGAAGGCGGCCGGGCTGCTGCAATATCCCGGCAATGTCTGGGTGTGGGATCCTTCCGTCTCCTGGGCGCCGACGGCAACCTCCGAACAGCAATATCGCGAGGCGCTGAAACGTCTGCGCAGCTATAACGAGCGCTTGTCGCGCGGCGAGGCGATCTTCGAGCGCCGCGGCGACAATCTGATGGCGACGCTGGATCGGATCGCCCTCGATCTCGGTGCGGCTTCGGCGGCGCTGGACCAGCGCATCCGCGAAGGCTCCGGCTTGCTGATCGACACACAGGCCGATGATGTGTTCTATCACGTCAAGGGACAAACCTATGCCTATTACCTGCTGCTGAAGGCCCTGCAGGTCGATTTCGCCAATGTCGTTCAGGAAAAGGAACTCACCGCGGTCTGGGAGCGGATGCTCTCCAGCATGCAGTCGGCGGCGATTCTCGATCCGCTGATCGTGATCAATGCCGGCCCTGATGCCTGGATCCGGCCCAGCCATCTGGCGGCGCAGGGATTTTATCTGTTGCGGGCACGCACCCAGCTTCGCGAGATCACCAATATTCTGCTGAAATAATCTCTGGCGGGTTTGCCTGACATGCGGGCGTGGCCCCGGTTGCGGGAATGAATTTTCTTGCGCCGCCGCTCTGCAGACGCCACCATATGGGCGATGCGGGAGGAATGAGTGAGCGGCGCAACCCACAGACGCACGAAATTTCTGGTGGTGGTCGACGATACGCCCGAATGCCGCGTCGCCCTGCGTTTCGCGGCCCTGCGGGCGCGCAATGTCGGCGGCGGGGTGACCCTGCTTCGGGTCTACGAACCGCCGGACTTCCAGCATTGGATGGGGGTGGGGGAACTGATGCGCCAGGAAGCGCAGGAGGAGGCGGAAGCCCTGCTGCGTGCCCTTTCCGCCCAGGTGTTCGAGGAAACCGGCATCATGCCCGAAATCGTGATCGAGGAAGGCTCGGTGCGCGAGGTGATCCAGCCCCTGATCGAACAGGACAGGGATATCCGCATTCTGGTGCTTGGTGCCTCGCCCGACAAGGCCGGGCCGGGGCCGCTGGTCAATTTCCTTGTCGGGGAACTCTCCGGCCATTTCAGCATTCCGATCACCGTGGTTCCCGGCACCCTGACCCGGGCCCAGATCGAGGAGCTGACCTGAAGATTTCCTTATCCGTCGGGTATTTCCCGATTCCCGGGCGTTTCCTGATTTCCCGGGTGTTTCTTGATTCGCCTTTCATCCTGTGGCACCGTGACTTTACCCGGCGATGGCCGGGTTTTTTTATTTTGCTTTGCATGTCGGCTGGCGGGGGAGGAAGGCGCGTGAAAATTCAATCCACTATCGTTGCTGTCGCCCTTCTGGCGGTGGCGGCGGCGCAGGCATCGGCGTTGCCCGCGATGAAATTCACCCCCGCCGCGATGCCGGCCATTTCCCTTGCGGCGCAGGATAAGGAAACCGTTTTCTGGCAGAGCGTGCGGGATTCCAACGATCCGGATATGTATCGCGCATATCTGGAGGCCTATCCCCAAGGCACCTTCAGCAGCCTTGCGCGGATCAGGCTGGAAAAGCTGCAATCGGCTGCTGCCGTTCCCGGGGGAGGGGACGACGGGACTACGGCAGGGGAATGCGACCGTCTGGCCGCTTACGGCAATGATTACGACCGTCTGGCTGCTGCGGTGTCTTTCGGCGATTTGGAAAAACATGCCACGGCGGCGATCAGGGCATGCCTTGCCGCGGCGAAGGCGGCGCCCGACATTCCGCGGCTGCGGTTTCAGCTGGCCCGTGCCTATGCCGCCGACGGGCTGGAAAAGCAGGCCGTGGCATTGTTCGGAAAGCTGGCCGGCGAAGGTTATCCGGCAGGGCTTCTGATGCTTGGCAACATCTATTCTGAGGGGTATTTCGGTGTCGTTCAGGACAGAGACAAGGCCAAGGAATACTACAAGGCCGCCTATAAGGCCGGCAATCCGGTTGCCGGGCTGAACCTTGCCGATCTCCATTATCGCGGCCTTTCCTCTCATGGCGAGGACGAGGCGGCGGCCTTCAGGCTTTATACGGCCTTGGAATCCCGCCTGGGCAACGATTTTCCCCTGATTTACGAGCGTCTCGGCTATCTTTACGCGGATGGCAAGGGGGTGGCGCATGACGGGCGCAAGGCCGTTGCCAATTATGAAAAGGCGGTGCGCCATGAACAGGGTCAGGCCGCTTACAATCTCGGTCAGTTTTATCTGGAAGGTCGCTTTGTCGATCGGGATCTCGCCAGGGCGGAACAATATTTTTCCAAGGCTGTCGCTTATGGCGTGGACAAGGGGCTGATAAGGCTTGCGCAGCTGGCGTTCTTTAAATTCGACAGATCGAGCCGTCCCTATTTGCCGGAGTTGGCAAGGCTACAGGACGCCTTGGGCACAGCGAAGGGAACGGAAAGGCTGAAAATCAGGAGGAAACTGGCCGAGATCGACGTTCGCTTCAACAGCGATGCGCTGAATTATCTCGATGAGACGCTGGGTTATATCCGGCAGGCCCGCGATAAGGGCCTTGCCCTGGAACAGCTCGACCTTAGCGGCGATTTGACGGACGATCCTTATAAATATGTGGCGGGCCACCGGCGCAGTTTTGCCCGGAGGTTGCGTGCCGCCCGCCAAAGGATTGACGAAATGTCCCTGCGCCTGAAGGAACAGAAGGACTGTCTGAAAGCGGTTTTTGCCGATAATGCGCGCGTCTATATTAAAAATACATGCGATTACGATCTGAATGTTTATTTCAGAAAGGCCAATTCGGATGAGGTGCGCGGCGATATTCGGGGCGTGATACGGATCGAGAGCCATGGCCGGATTCTGTATGGCCGTGGCATGAACCGGATCGAGGCTGTCACCCATCAGTGCATTCCGCCGCGCCGGCCGGAGAAAATCGCCAACGGTGCCTATGTCTGCAGGGAATGAACCGCTGCCGCAGGGCAGGCGGCGAAAACGGTTTGACGGGCTGGTGTGCCGGGCCTGATCGGAAGGATGCCATGGTCCTGATTCTGCTTTTTCTCAAAAGCCTGCTGCTCGGCCTGGCGATTGCCGCGCCTTTGGGGCCGGTAGGGGCCTTGTGCATCAACCGCACGCTTGAGCGCGGGTTATGGGCAGGCGTTGCCGGCGGGCTCGGCACGGCGCTGGCCGATGCGCTTTATGCCAGCCTGGCCGCCAGCGGTCTTGCCGCCTTTGCCTCGGTTCTGGTTTCCGTCGATGGCTATCTTCGCGCCGGTGGCGGCCTGTTCATGTTGATTCTCGGCCTGCAGGCCCTGTTTGCACGGCCTGCGGATAAGCCGGCGGAAATCGGGGCCGCGGGGCTAGGCGGAACGGTTGCGGCGACGTTTCTGCTGACAATGGCCAATCCGATGACGATTTTGTCCTTCGCCGCGGTTTTTGCCGGGCTGGGGCTGGCCCGTGCGCCAGGTGCGCTCAGCGCCGTTGCCGTTGTGTCAGGCGTGTTTATCGGCTCGCTTGCCTGGTGGTTCTTTCTCAGCGGCACCGTCGTACTGGTGCACAGGCGCCTGCCTGAAGGATTCGCCCGCTGGGTGTCGCGCCTTTCCGGCGGGCTGCTCGTTGCATTCGGGGCGGCGGTGCTGGTTTCGCTTGTGTGGTAGCGTTGCTTTTCTGCCGATCTCGCGGCGGAAAAGACAGGCAGAGGCGAAGACGATGACCAGCGCGCCCAGCACGGTATAGCGGTCGGGGACTTCCTGAAAAAGAAGATAGCCGAGGATGCCTGAATAAATCAGCTTCATGTATTCGATATTGCTGATGATGCTGACTTCGGCCAGCCGCAGCGCCCGGATACCGATCCATTGCGCCGCAGTGGCCAGCACCGCCATCGTCAGCAGCAGGATCAGGTCCGGCAAGGTTGGGCTCACCCACAGCCAGAACATGGGAATGCCGGACATGGCCCCGACGAATATTGCCTGATAACCCAGGAGGGTGGCGGAACTTTCCGTCTGTGAAATATGGCGCACGCAGGAAACGGCGATGGCGGCGCCAAGGGCCCCGCCGACGGGGATTAGCGCATAGGGATTGAACAGCCCGTCCACACCGGGGCGCATGACAATGATGACGCCGAGAAACCCGGCCGCTACAGCGACCAGCCTGGTGCGGTCGACCGGTTCGCCGAGAAACCAGCGGGCCAGCAGCGCGACGAAGAAGACCTGCGAAAACGCCAGTGTCACCGCCGTGGCCAGAGGCAGGACGGCGACGGCCCAGATGCCGGCGGACAATGCGCAGAAGGCGCCGATCAGGCGCAGGCCATGCGCCAGCGGCTGGGATGTTCGCAGATTGTCGGGAAAATTCCGCAGCAGATTTGGCAGCGCCGAGGCAAATACGACGATCTGCCGGAAAAACAGAATTTCCAGAACGTGATAATCGACCACTGCAATTTTGGCCAGGGCGGCAACGGTCGCGAAAAGTGCCGTCGCCAGCAGCGCCCAAAGAATGCCCTGTAAGGTATCGGACATGGATCCCCGCCATCTGTAATTGGTACCATGGTACATTAACACCAAAAACCTACGTTGCATGTTAAAAATGGACGAGGGTTGCGTTCGCCTATCGGCATCGTTGGCGAGTGTTGCGAAGGCTGGCCGGAAACGACCTGTGATTGAAGGGGTGTTGCAACTATCGTACCTTGTTAAGGGTCCGGCCTCATATCCGGAGAGGCTTCTTGCAATAGGTGTATTCCGTGAAGGAAAAGAACGAAAAGAAGGTTGCGCGGGTGCAGACGGGCGTCCGGGTGGAGAGGCGGATTCTCAAAATACTGAAATCCGTGGCGGCCTTTCACGAGATCAGCATGAGTGATCTGCTGGAAGGCATGATCCTGCACAATTTCGAAGGGAAGACGCCTTTCGGGCCGGAAACCCTGGCCCTGATCGAAACCTTGCGTAAATCCTACAAGCTCGACCTGACGGCGGAGGACAGCCACAGGATCTTCGAGGAACAGCCGCAGGAGCAGGAGTGATCGTCCCAAAGCGGGGCGGTCATTTGGTCACCCACGCATCCATTGCCTGAAGGATGCCCGGTGTCACGAGCACGATGACCAGCGGCGGCATCACGAAAACGATCATCGGCAGGGTCAGCAATGAAGGAAGGCGGGCGGCCTTTTCCTCGGCCCGGGTCATGCGGTCCTGGCGGAATTCGGCCGAAAGCACCCGCAGGGAATGCGCCAGGGGCGTGCCGTAGCGTTCCGCCTGCAGCAGGGTGGTGACCAGGCCGCGAATGCCGGCGATGCCGGCGCGTTCCGCCAGATTTTCCAGCGCCTTGCGCCGTTCGGGCAGAAAACCCAGCTCCAGCGAGGTGATGGTCAGTTCCTCGGCCATTTCCGGCATGGCCTCGCCCAGTTCCTCGGCAACGCGCTTGAGCATGGCATCGAGGCTCAATCCCGCCTCGGCACAGATCACCAGCAGGTCCAGCGCATCGGGAAGGGCCTTGAGCAGGGCCTGCTGGCGTTTGGTGGCGGCATTCTTGACATAGATGTCGGGCATGAAGGCGGCGGCGAGAACCGCGAACAGGGCGATCATGATCTTCTGCAGCAGCATCAGCGGCCACAGATCGAACACGAAAAGCAGCAATGCGGCAACGATGCCGATGATGGGCGGCAATGCCAGTTTGAAGAACAGGAAACGCACCAGCGCATCGTCGCCGCGGATGCCCGCCTGAATCAGCGATCTGGATATTTTGCGGGTCTGGTTGTTTTTCAGCAGGTCCAGCGCTTCCAGCAGCCGCTTCATGGCCGAAACGGGCTCGACCTGCATCTGGGCCCGCCGCCCGGCGCGGGCATGCAGCAGATCGTGGCGCAGGCTGCTTCGTGTCGTGGCCAGGCGCCGGGCCCGTTGGGCCGAGGGGTTCTGCTGCAGCAGCCCGTACCATATCGCCCCCAGGGTGAAGGCCGCCGACAGGGCGGTCAGCAGCAGGATCAGCCCTTCCATCCCCATGCCGGGGGGCAGGCGATCGGCGATGAAGGCGATGATACCGTCCAGGGTCATATCTCGAACCGTGTCATCTTGAACATGATGAAGGCGCCGAAGGCCATCCAGGCCAGTCCCAGCGCCACCAGCATCTGGCCGCGCGGATCGGTGAACAGGGTCGCCATGTAACCGGGATTGACGGTGTAGAGAATGCCGACCATGACGAAGGGCAGGGCGCCGATGATCGTGGCGCTCATCTTCGGTTCGGCGGCCAGCGCCTTGATCTTGCCCTTCATCTGGCGGCGCTTGCGCAGCACGTCGCCCAGATTGGCCAGGGTTTCGGCCAGATTGCCGCCGGTCTCGTTCTGAATGGCCAGGGAAACGGTGAAGAATTTGAATTCCGGAATGTTCAGCCGCCGCGAAATTTCCCACAGCGCCTCGTCGAGCTTGCGCCCCATGCGCACCAGATCGGCGACGCGGGCGAATTCCTCACCCACCGGCGCCGGAATTTCCTGGGCGACGGTATTGACGGTTTCGGTGATCGGCAGGCCGGATTTGATGCCGCGCACCATCAGATCGATCGCTTCGGGGAACTGGGTGATGAATTTCTCGCGGCGCATTTTCTGCAGCATGCCGACAATCATGTGCGGCAGGCCGCTGCCGATGGTGATCCCGAGCAGCAGGGAGGGGAAAACCGGCAGGCCTGCGAACAGGGTTATGGCAATGGCGGCAAGAACGGCCAATATCAGGCAGAGCAGCAAATAAGCGCCAAGACCGATGCGCAGCCCGGCGGCGGACAGGCGATTGCGCAGTTTTTCCGGTCGCGGCAACAAACGGCGGATCAGCCGGTCCAGAACCGGGTTGTCGCTGTAGCGGGCGGTGCGGCGCAGGCTGATTTCTTCGGTTTCCTGCCCGCCGTCCTGCCCGTTGCCGCAGGCGGCGCTTTGGCGGATTCTGGCAATGCGCCGGCGGCGTTCCTTGGCGCTGCTGTCGGCAAGGGCGGCCCAGATCAGCAGCAGGCCGGTCATGATGCCACCCCCCATGATCCAGGGCAGGATATTTGGCGAAAGCAGGGTCTCCATCATCCGACCGCCTCCAGCAATGCCTTGTCGAGACCGAAATATGCCGCTTCCGGCGTGAAATGCGGCCTGAGTCCGCTGGATTGGAAATGCCCTTTCAGCTTGCCGTTGCCGTCCTCGCCCTCGAACACATAGGTGAACAGATCCTGGGTGGTAATGATGTCCCCTTCCATGCCGACCACCTCGGTAATATGGGTGATGCGGCGCATGCCGTCGCGCATGCGCTGCACCTGCACGATCATATGGATGGCCGAGGCGATCTGGGCGCGGCTGGCCTTGGCCGGCAGGTTGATGCCGGCCATGCTGATCATGTTTTCCAGCCGGGTCAGTGCCTCGCGCGGGTTGTTGGCGTGAATGGTGCCGAGCGAGCCGTCATGGCCGGTATTCATCGCCTGCAGCATGTCCACGGCCTCGCTGCCGCGCACCTCGCCCAGAATGATGCGGTCGGGGCGCATGCGCAGGGCGTTTTTCACCAGGTCGCGCATGGTGATTTCCCCCTGGCCTTCCAGATTCGGCGGGCGTGTTTCCAGGCGCACCACATGGGGCTGCTGCAATTGCAGTTCGGCCGCATCCTCGATGGTGACGATGCGCTCGCCGCTGTCGATCATCTGCGAGAGGGCGTTCAGCAAGGTGGTCTTGCCTGAACCGGTGCCGCCGGAAATCAGGATGTTCAGACGGCTGCGGGCCGCGATTTTCAGCACCCGGCACATGGCTTCCGACATGTTCTGCTGGCGGGCCATGACATCGAGGGTGATCTTCTTCTCGGAAAACTTGCGGATCGAAATCGAGGCCCCGTCGATCGCCAATGGGGGAATGATGATGTTGACGCGGCTGCCATCGGGCAGGCGGGCATCGACCAGGGGCGAGGATTCATCGACGCGCCGCCCGACGAAGGACACGATGCGCGTGCAGATATTCATGACATGGTCGTGATTGCGAAAGCGCACATCGGTGCGTTCCAGCTTGCCGTCGCGCTCGACATAAACCTTGTCGGGGCCGTTGACCATGATATCGGTCACCCGCTCGTCGGCCAGCAGCGGTTCGAGCGGGCCGAAGCCGAGCATGTCATCGAGCAGCAGATCGACGAGCTGCATCTGTTCGGCCTTGTTCAGGGTGATCTTGCGTTCCGCCAGGGTCTCGGCGACGATTTCGGTCATCTGCCCGATAAGCTGTTCGCGCCTGAGGCGTGAGGCGGCGGCAACATCGAGGCGTTCATAGATCAGCGCCTCGGTTTCTTCCTTGGCCCTGGCCACGGCCTCGCTGATCGGGTTGAAGTCTTTGGCGGTTTTTTCGTCCTCCTGCTGGGGCATTGCCTGTTCCGCAGGGGCGCAGGGCGGGGCGGGGGAAGAAGCATTGCCGCCGCTTTCCGTGCCTTTCTCTTCCTTTGCCGCCTCCGTTTCCGCTTCGCGTTCCGGCTCCTGCCGTTCGGGCAGCAAGGCGTTGACGATGGCGGTGACGAGGTTGCGCCGTTCCAGCGGGTTGAGGGAGGATTTGGCGCCTTTGAGGCGGGTGCTGACAAGCCGTCCGACCCGCATGGCCAGTTCCCAGCGGGGCAGTTTGTCGAGTTCGCCGCCGAGTTCCTCACGGGCCTGGGGCAGGATTCGATCGACCCATCCCTCGATCGACGGGCGCGGTGCGCTGGCGCTGCTTTTGCCGGCCGTGACGATCTGCGATGGATGAATGCGACGCATCAGCTCTTCTTCCCTCCCAGCAGTTTTTGCAGCAGGCCGCCGCGGGCGGTTTTCTCCTCCCTCGCGGCGATGCGGGATGCATATTCGGACAGGGCCTGGGCGAACTTGCTGCTCTTGGCGCAGGCCGGGATGGGTTTGCCGGTGTCGCTGGCCTTGCGCGACGCCTTGGGGTCCTCTGCCAGGGTCATGTCGAGCGGCCGGCCCAACGCCTTTTCGAATTCCGCCCGGCTCATGCCGTCGTTCTTGCTGCCGGTGCGGTTGGCGATGATGGAGATTTCCGCCTGGCCGGCCGGTTCCTGCAGGGCGGCCAGCAGGCGCAGACAGTCGCGCAGGGCCGGCAGTCCCAGATCGGTGACCAGGATGACATGGCTGGCGGTTTCCATCAGCCGCCGCCGCATGGTCACGGCGCTGCGCGGGACATCGGCAATGACGATTTCGTTTTCCTGGTTGAGGACATCGAGCAGCAGATCGACGGATTGCGGGCTGAATATCCGGTCCGATTCCAGGGTTTCTTCCGCTGCCAGAACCGACAGGCGGTCGCTGATTCTGGCGGTGGCGGAGGCAATGAACAGGCTGTCGATGCGTTCCGGCTTTTCCAGCGCCTCGCGCAGCCCCGCGGTGGGTTCGATATCCAGCGACAGGGCGATGGTGCCGAATTCCAGGTCGAAATCGACCAGGGCGGTCCTGCGCCTTTGCTGTTCGGCAAAGATCCAGGCCAGGGATGTGGCCACGGTAGAAGCGCCGACCCCGCCGCGCACGCCGAGAACCGCGATGCGCCGGCGCTTGCCTTCGTCGTCGCCGCCAAAGGCGGAGCGGTCGTTATCGGCGCGGCGGATGGCGTCATGCAGCAATTCGTCGGTGACGGGTTTGACCAGATAATCGCTGATGCCCATGTTGATCAGGCGACGGTACAGGCCGATGTCGTTGGCCTCCCCCAGGGCGATGACCCAGGGGGCGGTGCCGATGGTTTCACGCAACTGTGCCAGCCCTTCCGGCGGTTGCGGGTTGTCGGCCAGATCGATGATGATGATGTCGGGGATGGTCGAATCGCGCAGATATTCGAGGGCCTCGCTGGCATTGCCCTCGAAGATCGCCGGGGCCTTGTCGTATTGCAGGGCCACTTCGGCAACGGTGGCGGTGGTTGCCGGGTCGGAAAGAAAAGCCGCGACACTCATTGCTTCTGCGGGCCTCCCCCCGGGTTCTGCGTCTGTTCGCCGGTTGAAAGTTCCGTGCTCAGCGGTTTGGTATCGCCCGTGCGATAGCGTTGGATGGTCAGGGCCTGGGCCTCGCCGTCGGCGGGGCTGGGCTTGCGCCCGGTGCTCAGATCCTCCGGCCTGGCGATCATCGCCGCCAAAGCGGCCTCGTTGCTGCAGCCGAGTTGCAGCCCCGGCGTGTTCTGATCCCCACTTGCGGTGCAGTCGGGGGTGAAGACCACCACGGTATCGATGGTGATGCGGACATATCCGGTTTTGCCGCTTTTCTCCGCAGTGCCGTCCGGGCGGATCAGCACCTTGCCGGTGATGCCGTTCTGTGCCAGCCGCGACAGGACTGCCTGGCGGCGGCTGGCGGCGAGTGTGCCCTTGTCCTTGCCGCCGCCGCTCAGGGTCAGCACCGTCCGCCGCCGGTCGAGGGAACGGATCGCCATGGCAAAGGCATCGAGCTTGCGGGCCTCCTCGCGCTTCAGCGTGGCTTTGGCCCAGGGGAAGCGGACCGTATGGGTCAGGCTGATGGTTTCGGCGCTGGCGCGCTGCAACGGTTCCATCTGTTGCCACTTGCCCGTGTTCAGCAATTGTCTGGCGTATTCCTCCGGGCTTTGCGCGCAGGCACCCAGCAGCAGCGGCAGAACGATCGCAGTCATGAAGCGTATCGGCATGATGTTGTCCTCATTCCAGGCCGAAACCGGCGCCGCTTTTCACACCCGGCACCGGAACCGCCGCTTGTTTCTGCGGCACGGGCGGGGCAGCGGCCAGTTTCGCCTTGCGGCGCAGGGGGTCGGTCGGCAGGGCAAGCCGTTTGGAAACCGGCTGCACCACATAAGGGGTGACGATAATCATTAGTTCCGACTCGTTGCGTTCGAAACGGTTGCTGTTGAACAGGGGGCCGAGGATCGGCAGATTCGACAGGCCGGGCACCTTTTCGGCGATCTGTTTGGAATTGTTGGTCAGCAGCCCGGCGATGGCGAAGCTCTGCCCGGAGCCGAGTTCGACCGTGGTTTCCGCCCGCCGGGTGGCGATGGCCGGGATGGTCAGGCCGCTGCTGAGCTGAATGGCGCCGTTGTCGGACAATTCGCTCACCTCGGGGCGGACCCGCATGCTGATGCGGTTATCGCCGATCAGCGTCGGGGTGAAGGACAGGCTGACGCCGAACTGCTTGAATTCGATGGTGATGCGGTTGTCGCTCTGCGATACGGGGATGGGGAATTCGCCGCCGGCCAGAAAACTGGCGGTTTCACCGGACAGGGCGGTCAGATTCGGTTCCGCGAGGATCGAAATAAGCCCGTCCTGGGCCAGCGAATCGATCAGCACGTTCAGATCCAGCGGTCCGGGGGTGGCGCGGAAATAGCCGTTGCTGTTGTTCACCTGGCCTTCGAGCTGCCGGGTAAGGAACCCGGCCTGCGAACCGCCGGGGGCGGGGCTGATGGTGTTGAAGCCGTCGCGGCTGCCGAAAATGACCGGCGAGCCGGTGGCGATGCCAAAAGTGATGGCCCCATCGAAAGCCGCTTCCCAGTTGATGCCGAACTGGTTGAGGACGCTGCGCGAAACTTCGGCGATGCGCACCCGCAGATTGACCTGATTGGGCGCGGTGACGGCAAGGCGGTTGATTACCTCTTCCGTTTCGCCGAGGAACCGTGCCGCCAGCCGGCGGGCATTTTCCGACTGCACGGCCGTTTCCACCGCGCCGGTCAGGACGATGCCGCCGGCCACCGATGTCGCCCTGATGTCGCCATCGGGCAGCAGGCGGCGCAATTCGGCATTCAGCCGACCCAGATTATGGGTGATGCGCAAGGGGATGCTGGCCAGCACGTTTTCCTTCTTGTCCACGGCGAATAAGGTGGTTTCGCCGGTTTTCTTGCCGAAAACATAGATCAGGCGCGGCGATTTCACGGTAACGTCGGCGATTTCCGGATCGGCGATGAACACCGAGTTTGCGGCCCCCGGCAGGCGAATCAGCCCGCCCTTGGACAGTTCGAGCGTGATGACCGGCCCGCTGGGGGTGCGGACCAGCCCTGCCCGGGCGGCATGGGCGTATCGCGGCGCCAGCATGAGGACGGCCGCCAGCATGAGGACGGCGCCATGCCGAAGAGGGAAGAGGAGGGAGGAGAAGAACCGCATCATCGCATCATCCCCTTCATTGCGGAAAGCTCTGATCGGTGACGGTACCGCCGCGGGCAACCCGGACCACGGGGCCCTGCTGCTGTTTTCGGGTGGAATTGACGAAACGGCTGATCTGGTAATCGAGGGTGAAGCTGCGTCCGCGTTCAGGCGGGCGCTGTTCGTCCGCCGATTCGGTTTTTTCGGCCATTCTGTTCAGATCCTCTTCCGTCCTGGCCAGGGATTGCAGGCTGAGCGACATGACCCCGAGGCGTGCGGCCAGGGCCAGGATCTCCGCCTGTTTCGGCATGACCTCCAATGTGGCGGTCTTGGCCGGTTTCACGGTCTTGACGACATCCTTCTTCGCCGCATCGTCATTGATCTTCTGATCGAGCGCCAGCAGCCGCACATTGGTCAGCACCGTCTGACTGCCATAGCGCTTGACCTTCTGGCCATCGATGCTTTGCGTGGTTTCCACCGACAGGATGACATCGACGAAATCGCCCGGCTGTGCCAGCCCGGCGATCGAGGAGGCCGGGGTTACCGGAATGGCGACGGCACGATAGCCGGGGCGAAGAACCGCGGCGAGGAAGCCGCGCTCGCCCTTGCGCACGACGGCTCCTTTGGCGATCGGCTGTCCCTTGGCGACGGGGCGGCGCATGACCGCGCCGTTCAGCGATGCCGTATCGGCAGGCTTGTCTTTGCTGCGCACGGTATAGGCATCGGAAACATTGCCTTCGGGCCAGGGCTGCCAGGTGAAATCGGCGGGGCTCAGCAGCCGTCCGACCGGCAGGTCCCTGGCGGCGACCAGCACCTCGAATGTCGGTTTTTCCTCGACGGTTGCCACGGCGGCAGCGGGTCCGCGCGCCGTTTGTCTGCTTCTTTCCAGCCAGCCGCGGGCGAACAGGACGGTCAGCCCTGTCACCACGACGGCCAAAAGCAGGAAAACGATACTGCGTGCGGACATGGGCTAGCTCCCCTTCAGGCGGCTGAGCATGACGAACAGGCCACCGCCGGCAATGGCGAGGCCATAGGGAATGCTGGTTTTGAGAAAATCCTCGTCCAGATTTGGCACCAGTGCCATGCGCAGGGATCCCGCGGCACGGATACGGTGGGTCAGCCAGAAAACGATCGATTGGATGCCGCCGAACAGGGCGGTGAGGACAATGAAGGCCAGACCGTATTCGGTGCCGGCCCACAGCATGATCGCGGCAATGAGCTTGGCATCGCCGCCGCCGAGGATATTGAAGGCGAACAATCCGAAGCCGACGGCCAGAACGGCGGTGGCGACAATGAGGGCGCCAAGCCAGTCGATCTCGGGGTGCAGCAGCGCATAAGCGGGATAGAGGGCGGCAATGGCCAGGGAGAGGCGGTTCGGGATGGTGAAGCTGCGCACATCGGAAACGGCGGCGAGAAGGCACAGGCCGCCGAAGGTGAACAGCAATGCATTGCCTAGCCAGGTTTCCATGTTCTTCCACCTCTTTCAGCCGGCATCCGGCCAAAAAACAATGACCGCGCCCTGGATCGAGGGCGCGGCCACTGCATCATTCGGGTCGTAACGATTAGTCCGGCGGTTAGCCAGTCGCCTCGTCCAGGGAACCGCTGACAGTCGAGAACAGCGTTTCCAGGGAATCACCCATTGCGGTCAGCGCGCCAATTGCTGCGACGGACACCAGCGCCGCGATTAAACCGTATTCAATCGCCGTGGCACCGGATTCATTGCTCCAGAATTCCTTAAATTTGGTCATTTCTGCGTACTCCTTCTCAAGGTCGGTACGCCGAATATGCAATAGCTAAATTAATAAAAAGTTAACGCGGGAAGTAATGCTGGTATTTATACTTCAGGCAATAATCTTTATTATTTAAAATACGTTTATTTATTCTTTAAACAAATACCGATAAAATTTTATTTATCGTGAGAGGGATAATAGCCCCATATGATTAACAACAGGTTTACGCTGCCGGCGGCGCAGGCAGGGCGGGCGGCTACCGCTACGGCGCAGGAAAAAACCCAGCGGTCTGAAGAAAGCCGGGAAGAGAAAAAAGCCTGAAAGGAAGGGCGTGGTGGGCGCGACAAGACTTGAACTTGTGACCTCCGCCATGTCAAGACGGCGCTCTAACCAGCTGAGCTACGCGCCCACGCCTCGGAACCGAACGGCCCCGTGCAGCAGGCTTGTAATCATTGATTCCGGTCTTGTCAATGTGCCTGTGAAGGAAAAATGCCGGCGGGTTTGCGCCTGCGATGGCGGAACGGTCCTGCCGCCGTCAGGCCAGGGGCGTCGTGCCGCTGGCAGAGGCTGAGGCGGCCAGTTCGCGTTCGATGGCGGCCACGAGATCCTTCAGGTGAAACGGCTTGGAGAGAACCTTGGTCTTGCCGTTCTCGGTTTGACGAACATTCATGGCCACGGCGGAAAAGCCGGTGATGAAGATCACCTTGAGGTTGTCGTCTATGGCCATGGCCTTGCGCGATAAGGCCACCCCGTCCAGTTCCGGCATGACGATATCGGCCACCAGCAGGTCGAGGGCGTTCTTCCGGATCGCCTGCAGGGCGCTGGCCCCGTCGCCGACGGCCATGACCTCGTGCCCGGCCCGTTCCAGGGCCCGGGCCATGAATTTGCGTATGGCTTCGTCGTCTTCGGCGATCAGTATTCTGGCCATGCTATATACTCGTATACGATGCAGACTTCACGGCTGCCGAAGAATCCGGCACCCTGAACGCGTGTTTTGCCCGATGCGTTCATATCTTATTGTAGACGCATTCTGCATGGGAAGGGTAAACAAAAGCTGGATGCCGGGCGGAAAATCGGCCCTTGCGGGGTAACGGGATGAACGATGACAGGCCGCAGCACGATGAGACGGGCGCGAAGACCGCGGCGGCGGAGGCTGTCTTCCCCGATCCCGTGAGCACCGTGGCCCCCGGGGGCGAGGCGGCGCCGCTGGTGCTGGCATCGCCGCATAGCGGGCGCGATTACCCGGCGTGCTTTCGGGCATCCTCGCGGCTGTCGGCGCTGGATCTGCGCCGTTCGGAAGACGCCTTCGTCGATCTGCTGATCGCCGATGCCCCCGCCCATGGCGCCTGGATGGTTCATGCCCGCTATCCGCGTGCTTTCTGCGATGTCAACCGCGAACCCTATGAGCTCGACCCGGCCATGTTCGCCGATCCGCTGCCCGATTACGTCAATACGGCATCGCTGCGGGTGGCCAACGGGCTGGGCACGATCGCCCGAATCGTCGCCGACGGGGCGGAGATCTATCGCCGCCCCCTGACCTTTGCCGAGGCGGAAGCGCGCATCGAGGGCATCTACCGCCCCTATCATGCCGCCCTTTCGGCGGCGATCGGCAGGGTGCTGGCCCGCTGGGGGCATTGCATCCTGCTCGATTGCCACTCGATGCCCGCGGTCGTTCATTACGGGGACGGGGAAAGGGCGGAAAACGCCGATATGGTGATCGGCGATCGCTATGGCAGCAGCTGCACGCGGGACCTGAGCGATTTCGCCGAAATGAGCCTGCGGCGCCTGGGGTTTTCGACCGCCCGCAACCGCCCTTATGCCGGCGGGTTCACCACCTGCTATTACAGCCGCCCGCCGCAGGTGCAGGTGCTCCAGGTCGAGATCAACCGCCGCCTGTATATGGATGAGGGCCGTATCGCGCCCCATGAGGGTTTCGACGATATCCGCCGCTGCCTTGGCCGTTTCATCGCCGCCCTGTCCGACTATGCATGCCAGCAGCGATCCCGCGCTGCGGAATGACCGGCCCTGTTTCGGGCAAAAAAAGGGGCCGCCATGTCCGGCGGCCCGAGTTTAGGGAGGAAACGCCCGAGACGGGCGAATTGCGGGAGCTCTGGGAGAGCATCACCAACAGGGCCAATATGGTCCGCCCCGCGGCATTTGCCAACCCCCTGGCGAAAATTTTTTGTGCAATGCACAAGAAGCCTGTATTTGCTGTTTTTCAATATGCCTTGCGGTTGCGGCCCCTTCCCGAAGGGGGCGGCGCAGAACTGGCACGATGCTTGCGTGAAAGGGAGAAGAGGATTCGCGCAAGAGGAGAAAACAGCTCATGTCATCGGGGCTTATGGTCAGAATATTGTTCGCCGTGGCGGTGGCGATGGGCGGGGCGCTGCTCGCTGCCCGGCCGGCTGTATCGGCGCAAGGTGCTGAAAACAAAGACCTTTGCCGCGCGGAAATTCTCAAGGCCGAAAGAAGATATCGTTTTCCACGCTATCTGTTTCTGGCGATCGCTCATGCCGAATCGGGAATCTGGCGCAAGGGGAAGCGGGACATTATTGCCTGGCCCTGGACCGTTTATGCCGAGGGCAAGGGCCGTCGCTACACCAGTAAGGAAGAGGCCGTTGCCGCCGTGCGGGCCTTGCGGGCGCGGGGGGTGCGCAATATCGATGTCGGCTGCATGCAGGTCAATCTGCGGCATCATGCCGCGGCTTTTTCATCGCTCGAAGAGGCATTCGATCCGGCGGCCAATACCGCTTATGCCGCCGGATTTTTCAGGAAGCTGTTTCGCGAAACCCGTTCCTGGACGCGGAGCGTGCGCTTCTATCATTCCCGCGATGTGAAGAAATCGCAGCCCTATCAGCGCCGGGTGTTCCGCCTGTGGCAGGAGGAACGCCGCCGGCAGGCCCGCCTTCTGGCGGCAAGGGTGCGCGAACAGGCCGCCGCCCGCCGGGCCGCCTATCTGGCGCGTTACGGCAAGGGGCTGAAAAAGCGCTCCTGAGCGCCGGGAAACGGGTTGGCGGTGCGGCTTATCCCGTCTGGCGCAGCAGCCCCGCGGGCACCTCGATTTCCATGTCCAGCAGCATCTGCGCCAGCCCCTTGCCCTGCGGATCGTTGCGCAGCGAGGCAATGCCCCCGCCACCGAGGCAGGATTCGAGCAGAAAATTGAAACCGCCGATGCCCGGCAATTCGTAGCGATGCACCGCCCCGCCGCCCAGATGGGGAAAATAGGCTTTTACCCGTTCGGCGCCGAGTTGCTGTCGCAGAAGGGGAAGATAGGCCTCATGGCGGGCGATGATGCCGATATTGGCATCGTTGCCCTTATCGCCCGAACGCGCCCAGACCAGGCGGCGCAGCGGCAGGCGGACGGTTTCCCCGGCCGGGGATGACACAACCTCGCTTGCCGGCATGCGGATATTGCCTGTGGCCTCCGGCGGCGGGGCTGTGCCCGTTGCCGGTGCCGGTTGGGCAATGGCGAAGGAATCTCCATCGATGTGCACCTGCGGGTGGACGTGTTCCTTGCCGATCAGGAAGGAAAACAGCCGTATAATCGGCGACGGTTTGGGCCTTCCGCCGGCAAAACCCGTGGTCGCCGGCGACATGGATGTTCCGGCGGCGGTGATTTCGCGGGCAAACAAAGCCAGGGCCCGGCGGTCGCGATGGCGGGCGGCGATGCGCAGCACCACTTCGCGGGGGTCCGCATGGCAATGATCGGGACCATAGGCACTGTCGGCGCCGAGGGTTTCGATCACGCTGTCTTCCAGCGGCGCCATGCCCTGTGCCTGCAGCATCGCATCGATCCGGTGAAGCAGCGCCCGGCCCTGACGCCGCGCCCGGGCGGCGGCCCTTTCGCCGATGATGGTCATCGCTGCCTGAATGCGGTAACCATCGGCCCAGGTGGCCGATACCTTGTAGCTGTCCGTCGGGGCGTGCCCGCGCGCCCCCGTGACGCGGACGCGGTTTTCTCCTGTCTGCTCGATGCGGACATCGGTGAAATCGCAGATCACATCGGGCAGGATGTAGCGGGCCGGATCGCCGATTTCATAGACCAGTTGCTCGGCCACCGTGGCGCGGGTGACGATGCCGCCGGTTCCTTCCGGCTTGGTGATCGTGAACGTGCCGTCGGCGGCGCATTCGGCGATGGGATAACCGATATTGTGCCAATCGGGCACGGTTTCCCAATCGGTGAAAATGCCGCCGGTACACTGGGCGCCGCATTCGATGATATGCCCGGCCAGCGATCCCTGGGCAAGGCGGTCGTAATCTTCCCCCGCCCAGCCGAATTCGTGCAGCAGCGGCCCCAGAGCCAGCGCCGAATCGGCGCACCGGCCGGTGACGACGATATCGGCGCCTGCCGCCAGGGCGCGGGCGATCGGCACGGCGCCGAGATAGGCATTGGCGCTCAGCAGTTTTTCCGGCAGGGGCTGGCCGGTGAACATTTCGCGGATCTCCTCCCGCCGTTCGTCCCGCCGGTTGCCGGTGAGCCATGGCAGCACGTCGTCGCCGGTGACGGCCGCCACCTTCAGATCGAGCCCCGCCTCCGCCACCAGGGCGCGGATCGCCCCGGCACAGCCCAGGGGGTTGACCCCGCCGGCATTGCTGATAATGCGGATCCGCCGTTCGGCGATGTCGCGGAGAATCGATTTCAGGGCGATGTCGGTGAAATCGGTCGCATGGCCCATGGCCGGGTCGCGGGCATGCTGGCGGGCCAGAATCGACATGGTGATTTCGGCGAGATAATCGAAAACGATGTAATCGACCTGGCCGCTTTGCGCCAGTTGCCGCGGCGCCATGGCGCTGTCGCCCCAGAAGCCTGCCGCACAGCCGATACGTACGATATCAGACATTTCCGCCCCCGATTCGCTGGATTTCCTCACTCCTTCGGGGCAGCCTACCCTTAGCCGGCGGCGGTGAAAACCGTGATCCGTCAAGCCTTTGAAGACGCGACGTCAAGCATGGTCGTGGCGGCGAATCGGCTCCCCTCCGCTACAGGCGGGTCTTTTCCAGATCGTCGTCATCCCCGCCCCTGCGGCCGTCTTCGGGGCTCTTTTCCTCCGGCCGCCATTCCCTGTCGTCGCCCTTGCGTTTGCGGCGGATGATGATGTCGCCGTTTTCCAGAACTTCCGGCGCCTCGTATTGCGGAATCGAATCCATGAACAGGTTCAGCGCCTGCAGTACCTTGTTGATGCCTTCCAGGGCCAGTTCCTCGGGCGTTTTTTCCTTGGCAACGGCCGCGGGCGAGATCAGCAGCGCACTCAGCAGCAGGGCGGCGGTGGTTTTGGCGGGCATCTGTTCCCTCCTTCGGAAATGAGCGCAGCTCGTTCGGTTTCCCTTTTCAGGCATATGGGGCCGAACGGGGCCGTCCGCAAGAATCGTTTCTTCAAGCGTCCCTCCGAAAAACGGCGGATATATGACCCTGTTGCGGTTATCGTTTCTCTGGGTCAGGCTCTGGCGGTGATTCGTAACTGCGGAGGCCGATATGATCAGACTGGACGGGCGCGTTGCCATTGTCACCGGTGCCGGGCAGGGATTGGGCCGGGCTCATGCCCTGCTGCTGGCCGCGCGCGGGGCGAAGGTGGTGGTCAACGATATCGGCGCGGCCCTCGATGGCAGCGCGTCGGATAACGGCGGCGATTCCCTGCGTCCGGCGGAACGGGTGGTGGCCGAGATCGCCGCCGCGGGCGGAGAGGCCGTGGCCAGCTTCGACGATATCAGCCGCCCCGAAGGGGGCGTGGCCCTGATCGCACGGGCAATGGAGCGCTTTGGCAGCGCCGATATCCTGATCAACAATGCCGGCATTCTGCGGGACCGCAGCTTCGCCAAGATGACGATGGAGGATTTCCGCGCCGTTCTGGATGTTCATCTGATGGGGGCGGTCCATTGTACCCATGCCGCCTGGCCGGGCATGCTGGAACGGGGGTTCGGGCGGGTGATCTTTACCAGCTCCGCCGCCGGGCTGTACGGCAATTTCGGCCAGAGCAACTATTCGGCGGCGAAAATGGCGCTGGTGGGGCTGATGAACACCCTGAAGGCGGAGGGCCGCAAGGCCAATGTCACCGTCAAACCCATCGCGCCGGTGGCGGCGACACGCATGACGGAAAAACTGCTGCCGCCGCCGATGCTGGAAAAACTGCAGCCCGATCTGATCGCGCCGCTTGTCGCCTGGCTGGTTTCCGAGGAATGCTCTCTCAGCGGCGAGATCGTCGTGGCCGGGGCGGGGCATTTCGCGCGGGCGGGCGTGGTCGAATCGGCGGGGGCGACCCTGACCGATCCCAGCCCGGAATCGATCCGCGATGCCTGGGGGCGGATCGCGGCCATGGACGGTGCGCAAGGCAAGGCATCCGCCGGGGATGCCCTGCAGAAGCTTTTCGCCGCCGTGATGGGCTGAGGCGTTCTTTTTCTGCTATTTCGTGCCGTAGAGACGGTCGCCCGCATCGCCGAGGCCGGGCACGATATAGGCCTTTTCGTTCAGCCGCTCATCGAGGGCGGCAACATAGACCGGCACCTTGGGATGGGCCTTTTCAAACACCTCCACCCCTTCGGGGGCGGCGACCAGGGCCATGAAGCGGATGTGATCGTCATCGACGCCGTGCCGGTTGAGGATATCGACGGCGGCGGCGGCACTATGGCCGGTGGCGAGCATCGGATCGACGACGATGAACAGCCGTCCTTCGGTTTCCGGCAGCTTGCACAGATACTGCACCGGGCGCTTGGTCTCTGGATCGCGATACATGCCGATATGGCCGACCCGGGCCGAAGGCACCAGTTCCAGCAGCCCGTCGGCCATGCCGAGCCCGGCGCGCAGGATCGGCACGATCGCCAGTTTCTTGCCCGCCAGCACCGGTGCCCTGGTCGGGGCGACGGGGGTGATTACGTCTTCCAGCTCGGTCGGCAGTTCGCGGGTGATTTCATAGCCCATCAGCAGGGCGATTTCCTTCAGCAACTGACGGAATGTCTTGGTCGATGTGCGCTCATTGCGCATATGGGTCAGCTTGTGGGCGATCAGCGGATGGCTGAGGATGTGCAGGTTCTGAAATCGCGAGGCGGGCGCCATGTTTCGGTTCTCTTGTTTCCGGTTGTCGATTTGGTCGATTCAAGTGTGTGCCCGGCCGGTGTTCCGGTTCCGGGCAGGAGATTCCCCATTGCTCAAAGGTAAAGCGAGAAACCTTGTTCCGTAAAGCGCGTTCGTATTATTCTCTGGCCCCGCTGGCAAGCGATATCGCATCGGCCCCGTCCGGGGGATGGGTGCAATCGCCGCCGACCGATCTGCAAAGGGGAACCGAACAATGGCATTACCGGATTCGTTCAGGGGCCGGCTGTCCCTGCCCATCGTCGCCGCGCCGATGTTTCTGACTTCGGGGCCGGAGCTGGTGATCGCCTGCTGCCGATCCGGGATTCTCGGCACCTTTCCGGCGCTCAATCAGCGCAGCAGCGAAGGTTTCGAAGCCTGGCTGGAACAGATAGAAGCGGCCCTCGGCGGCGATGAAGGGGCGGCCCCCTTCGGTGTCAATCTGATCGTTCACCGCAGCAATCCCCGGGTTCAGGCCGATCTGGAAATCTGCGTCCGCCACAAGGTGCCGCTGGTCATCACCTCGCTCGGCGCCGTGCGCGAAGTGGTGGATGCGGTGCACAGCTATGGCGGCGTGGTGTTTCATGACGTGACCAATATCCGCCATGCCCGCAGCGCCATTCGCGCCGGGGTCGACGGGCTTATTCTCGTCTGTGCCGGCGCGGGCGGTCATGCCGGGACGCTCAGCCCCTTCGCGCTGCTGCCGGAAGTGCGGCGGATCTTCGATGGCACCATATTGCTGGCCGGGGCGATTTCCGACGGTCGCTCGGTCGCGGCGGCGCAGGTTCTGGGGGCGGATCTCGCCTATATGGGCACCCGCTTTATCGCCACGAAAGAGGCCTATGCGCCGGAGGCCAACAAGGAGATGATCGTCTCTTCCACGGCGGCGGATATCCTCTATACGGACAGCATATCCGGCATTCCGGCCAATTTCCTGCGCCCGAGCCTGGAGGCGGCCGGGCTGGACCCCGACAATCTGCCGAAGAAGGACGATATCAATCTCGGCGAGGAGTTGGATGCCGCCAAGGCCTGGCGCGATATCTGGTCGGCAGGGCAGGGATGCGGCACCATCGACGATGTCCCCACCGTGGCGGAACTGGCCGAGCGGCTGAAGCAGGAATACGATGAGGCCCGTAGCAGTTTCTGTGGCTAGGGTCCGGACCCTGCAAACGGCTTCGTCGCCGTCTTGCTGCTTCGATAAAACAGGGGCAGGGCGGCATTTCCGGCCAGAGCCAGCAGCACCACGGCCCCGCCCAGCAGGCTGTGGGCGCCGGGGTTCTCTCCCAGTACGGCCCAGACCAGCAGGGGCGCCAGCACCGTCTCCAGCAGCATGATCAGGCTGACTTCGGCGGCAGGCAGATAGCGCGGCCCGACGGAGATCAGCCCGAAGGAGCCCGGCAACACCACCAGCCCCAGCAAGGCCAGCCATGGCCAGTCCCCGACCGCCGGGGTCAACTCGCCGGTAAAGGGCCAGGCCAGCACTGCCACCGTCAGCCCGCCAAGGGTGACGGCCGGCGACATGTCCTGCCCCCTGCCGCGGCCGAGCGCCAGAAAATGGCCGCTGATCGCCAAAGCGCTGAGCAGGGCCCATAATTCGCCCGTGCCGCTGCCTGCTTGCAGCGATCCGGATACGATGACGGCGATGCCGCCGAGGCTGACCAGCGCCGCGATCCAGGTGCGCGGCGGTGTGATCTGGGCGAACAAGAGATGGCCGAGCACGGCGCTGATCAGAGGCGCGGTGCTGATGATCAGCAACGTGTTCGCAACGCTGGTGGTGCGCAGGGCATTGACGAATCCGGTGGTCGAAAGGGCGAACAGCAGCCCGGCGGCAATGCCCGCCCGGCCGATGGCGGCATAGCGCGGCCAGATCCGCCCGCGGTCGCGCAGGGCATGGAAGGCCAGCAAGGCCCCGGCCATCAGCACCCCGCGCCAGAAGATCAGCTCCCAGTTGCCCATGCCGATCAGCCGCACCAGCAATGAATCGGGGGTCAGCAGCAGCACGCCGCATAATGTCAGCAGCAGGCCGCGCAGATAATGGGGTGGCGGGGTCTTTCCGTTGTCCGGGGGCATGGGATCCTCTTCTGCGATACGCTCACAGCGCATAGCATGGCCGCCGGGCGGAGGCCAGAAACTTGACCGTGCGGACAGATTTGAGGTTTTTCTGCAATGACGAGACGCTATGCTGTGAAACCGTCGGCGAAGCGGCATGACGGCAGCGGAAAATGAAGGACTGGAAGGAATGACGGGAATTACGGAGGAGCGTGCGCTCAGGGCGGCGGGCGGCACGGCGGCGGCCGGCCATAACGCCCATGAGCGCAATCCCGGCATGGAACTGGATCTCGACTGGCTGGATGCCCAGCGCACCAACCGTTCGGCGGTGGAAAGGCGCGCGGCCAGCCTGGGCGGGCGGCGGACGGTCAAGAAGGAATACCAGGCCGCCTGGCTGCTGAAGGCCGTAAGCTGCATCGACCTGACGACGCTTTCGGGCGATGACACGCCGGGGCGGGTGCGC
>JALXAG010000013.1 GCA_026992315.1 Sneathiellales bacterium
CTGTCTGCCGGTGCTTTTGCCCCGGCCGACCCGGCGGAAGGATGGCAAAAGGGCAGCAACAACCGTTCCCCCGTCGCTTTCCGGTTTGTCGCTTTCCGGCTTCTGGCCGCTATGCATTGTTCCCGATGTACCGTGCCTGAAATTTGCGGGTTTGTCACGCAAAACGTTCCCGATGTACCGTGCCTGAAGGAACGCTTACTCTTTGACGGATGGCGGGAAAACATCCGCGATGTGTCTTTTCACGGCCCCTTCGGAATGGTGTAGCCGTTCCCGATGTACCGTGCCGGAGGATGGCAGCAGGGCAAAGGGGTATACGCGTATAGGGGTATGGGAGAGGGATGCCGCCCCGTCAACAGGAGCGCTCGTGTTCAGACCCAGCCTTCGATGAGGGCTTCGAAGGCGGTGCGGGTATATGCGAAATTGACGCCGCTGCGGCGGATGTCGAACAGGTCGAGCGGGAAGCGGTTGCGCCCGCCATAGGCGGAGAAGCAAGCAGTGTAACCGAGTTCGCGGATAAGCTGCCGGCGCTCTTCGGTGATGTCGCTGCGCTTGCCGAAGGGGTAGGCGATGGCCACTTCCTGAAGTCCCAGCCGCTGGCGCAGGGTGTTCATGGACTCGGTCAGTTCATAGCGGGCGGTTTCATCGTCGATTTTGGCCAGGTTGGCGTGATTGACCGTGTGGGCGCCGATGAAGAAGCCCATTTCCTTCATTTCGCCGATTTGCTCCCAGCTCATATTGGGCAGGGCATGGCCCAGTTTTTTCAGATCATGGGCGAAACCACGATCGGTGCCGACGATGCCGGTGGAAACGAAGAATCCTGCCGGAACCTTGTGTCGGCGCAGAATCGGTACCGCATTGGTGTAATTGTCGAGATACCCGTCATCGAAGGTGACGGCGATCAGCGGCCGGCGGGCGTGGCGATCGAAATTTCCGGCGATCAGATCGTCCAGCGACAGGAGCGGGTAATACCGGGCGATATGGGCCATCTGGGCTTCGAAATGTTCGCAGCCGATGGTGACGCTGTCGCGGAAATCATCCGATACCCGATGGTAGAGCAGAATGACCAGGCGCTGCCGTCCCGTAAGGGAGAGCGCGGCACGTGGCAGCGGCCGCAGCAGACGGGCATAGCCGCCATAGACGGCGGCCTTGGCCAGATCGCGCAGCGGGTTGCTCATGATTCCGTCCTCATCCGGCTTACAGGCTCCAATAGGTGATGCCCTCGGGCAGATCCGCCGGGGAAAGGGCCGATCTGACATCGATCAGCACCCCGTTCGGACGCAACAGGGAAAGCCATGCGTCCCGGTTCTGCAGATAGGCTTTGTGAGGAACCGCCAGCACCAGGGCGTCGAGATCGTTCATCTCTTCAAACGAGCTCAGGGTCAGGCCATATTCCTCGCGGACTTCCCCTGCTTCGGCCAGCGGGTCATGGATAAGCGGCGAAATCGCGAAATCGCCGAGTTCGTGCAGAATGTCCGGCACCTTGCTGTTGCGGATATCGGGCACGTTTTCCTTGAAGGTGATGCCGAGCACCCCGACGCGGGCCCCGTTGACGGCGCCGCCGGTGCCGATCAGCAGCTTGACCAGCTTCTGGGCGATGAAGGCGCCCATGGTGTCGTTGATGCGTCGGCCGGCAAGGATGACTTCCGGATGGTAACCGGTCTCTTCGGCCTTGGCGGTCAGATAATAGGGATCGACGCCAATGCAATGGCCGCCGACCAGACCCGGCGAAAAGGGCAGGAAATTCCATTTCGTGCCGGCCGCCGCCAGAACGTCGGCGGTGCGGATGCCGAGGCGATCGAAGATCAGTGCCAGCTCGTTCATCAGGGCGATATTGATGTCGCGCTGGGTGTTTTCGATCACCTTGGCCGCTTCGGCGACCTTGATCGACGGGGCCCGGTGCAGCCCGGCGGTGATGATGCGCCCGTAAGCACCGGCGACCCGTTCCAGCGTTGCCTCGTCCTCGCCCGAGACGATTTTGACGATGCGCGCCAGCGTGTGTTCCTTATCGCCCGGATTGATGCGTTCGGGCGAATAGCCGAGGGTGAAGTCCCGGCCCTGTTTCAGGCCGGAACATTCCGCCAGAAGCGGGCCGCAGATTTCCTCGGTCACGCCGGGATAGACGGTGGATTCGAAAACCACCACGGCGCCGGGGCGCAGATGGGGGGCGATGGTGCGGCAGGCGCTTTTCACCGGGGTGAGATCCGGCTGGCGATTGGCATCGATCGGCGTGGGGACGGTGACGACAAAGAAGGTCGCCCCTTCCAGATCCGCCGGATCGGCGCTGAGCCGGATGGGGGAGGCGGCGAGTTCCTCGTCCTCGACCTCACCCGTGTAGTCATGGCCGGCCTTCAGCGTTTCGACCCGCCGGGCACTGATGTCGAAACCGACCGTGTCGGGATAGGCCCTGGCAAAGGCAAGGGCCACCGGCAATCCCACATAACCCAGGCCGATAACCGCGATTTTTTCCGTCATGGACGTGACCCCGTTACGCTGGCGGGCGCCTGGCCCGCTGTTTCCCCTCAGGCGATCGTAGTGACGCCCGCAGATCTTCATACCCTCATATGCGGCGGATGGATATCATGCAGTGGTTAAGATGTCGCGAAACAATGCCATCTGGCCGCGGCTTGTGGCTTCCCAATCGAATTTTTCCGCATGCGCGCGCGTGGCGGCGCG
>JALXAG010000014.1 GCA_026992315.1 Sneathiellales bacterium
CGGGCTGGTGGATGGCGAAGCCCTGGAAGAATTGCTCGGCGCGGCGGATGAGGAAACGAATGCCGCGACGCTGGTATCGGTGATGTGGGCCAATAACGAAACCGGGCTGCTGCAGCCGGTCGGCGATCTGGCCGCCGCGGTGCGCCGTCATGGCGCGCGCTTTCATTGCGATGCGGTTCAGGCGCTGGGCAAAACCGAAGTCTCGGCCGATCTGTGCGATGCCGATTTTCTGACCCTGTCGGCGCACAAGATCGGCGGGCCGCAGGGCGTCGGCGCCCTGATGATCCGCGATCCCGATCGGGCGCGGGCCGTCATGCATGGCGGGGGGCAGGAGCGGGGCCTGCGCCCGGGGACGGAAAATGTCGCCGGAATTGCCGGTTTTGCCGCGGCGCTCGATGCCGCCCTGGCCGATATGGCAATGATGGAGCGTCTGGCCCTCTGGCGGGACGAGATGGAACGGGCCATTCTCGATGCGGCCCCGGAGGCGACGATCTATGGGCGCGGGTCGGCGCGCCTGGCGAATACGAGCTGCATCCGCATGCCGGGGGTGGAAAGCAGCCTGCAGGTCATGTCCTTCGATCTGGAAGGGATTGCGGTCAGTGCCGGGTCGGCCTGTTCCTCGGGCAAGGTGACGCCTTCGCATGTGCTGACGGCGATGGGCGCTGGCGCGAAGGAAGCCGGCGAAGCCATCCGTATCAGCGGCGGCTGGGACAGCCGGAAGGAGGATTTCCGCACCTGCGCGGCGGTCTGGACGGCATTGTATCGCCGCCATTGCGGCGGGGATGGGGATACGGTGAAAAACGATCCGCGGAAAGGCCATGCCGCATGAGTTTCGACCGTCCCGTCTATCTCGATTATCAGGCGACGACGCCGGTCGATCCGGATGTGCTGGCGGCCATGGAACCCTTCTGGCGCGAGGCTTTCGGCAATCCCCACTCACGCACCCATGAATATGGCTGGGAGGCGGAAAACGCCGTCGATCTGGCCCGCGAACAGGTGGCGCTGGCGCTCGGCGCCCGCAGCGATGCCGTTGTCTTCACCTCCGGCGCGACGGAGGCGAACAATCTGGCCATTCTCGGCGCCGCCCGCGCCCGCAAGGGGGAGCGCCGCCACGTCATCACCTTTGCCAGCGAACATCCCTGTGTTCTGGGCGCGGTCGAGGCGCTGGGCAGGGAAGGGTTCAGAACCACGGTCCTGCCGGTGGATGCCGAGGGGTTTCCCGATCTGAACCGGCTGGAAGATGCCATCGGCGACGACACGGCCCTCGTTTCGGTGATGGCGGCGAATAACGAGATCGGCACCATCGCCCCGCTTGAAGCCATCGTGCGGCTGTGCCGGCGTCATGGCGCCTGGCTGCATACGGACATCGCCCAGGCCGCGGGTAAAATTCCCTTTGCCTTCGATGAATTGGGCGTCGACATGGCCAGTGTTTCCGGCCACAAGATCTACGGGCCGATGGGCATAGGGGCGTTGCTGACGGCCGAAGGCGTGCGCCTGGATCCGATCATGAAGGGCGGCGGCCAGGAAGGCGGGCTGCGCCCCGGCACGCTGGCGGTGCCTCTTTGTGTCGGGCTCGGCGCGGCGCTGGAGAAAGCCGCCTCGCTGATGGAGGAGGAGGCCGCCCGCACCGCCGCCCTGCGCGACAGGCTGCTGACGGCGCTGTCCGAAATATTTCCCGATCTGCAACTGAACGGCCCCCGCAGGAACCGTCTGCCGGGCAATCTGAACTTCCGTCTGCCGGGGGTGAACAGCGACGAACTGCTGCTGGCGCTGAAGGATGCGGCCATTTCCACCGGTTCGGCCTGCAGTTCGGCTGACAGGAAGCCTTCGCATGTGCTGGCGGCGATCGGCCTTGACGGACAGGCCATTTCCGAAAGCGTCCGCCTGTCCGTCGGCCGTTTCACGACCGATGAGGATATGGACAGGGTGATCGACTGTCTCAGGCACGACGTCAGGGAAGCCTTCGCATGATACTGGGCAAAAAACGGTTGGAGTAATTGATGGCGAAAGTGACATTCATCTTGCCCGATGACACAAGGGTGGAGGCGCAGGCCCGGCCCGGCCAGTCGCTGCTGGAAGTGGCGCATCAATACGATATCGATATCGAGGGCGCCTGCGAGGGATCCATGGCCTGTTCGACCTGCCATCTGCTGATCGATCCGGCATGGTATGACCGCCTGCCCGCCGCCAGCGAGGAGGAAGAAGACATGCTGGATCTTGCTTTCGGCGTCTCTGAGACCTCGCGCCTCGGCTGCCAGGTGGTGGTGGGCGAGGAGCTTGACGGGCTGGTCGTCCGGGTGCCCGCTGGGGTCAACAACCTTCTGCTCGGCTGAAGGCGGCGTTCGCCATGCCCCTTGTCAGGGTGTTGCCGACGCAGGCATAATCGGAAAAAACGGCAAAGGGGAGAGGAGATGAGCGCAACCGCGCATCCGGGACCGTTGCATCGCGGCAGGCTGTTCGACCGTCTGAAGGCGTCCTGTCCCGGCGAATGGTCGGCCTATATACGCCATCCCTTCGTGCAGGCACTGGGCGACGGTCGCCTGCCGGAACATTGTTTTCGCCACTATCTGGTGCAGGATTATCTGTTCCTGATCCAGTTTTCGCGGGCCTATGCGCTTGCGGTCTACAAATCGGCGACACTGGCGGATATGC
>JALXAG010000015.1 GCA_026992315.1 Sneathiellales bacterium
CTCCCTCACATCGCTGAAGGCGAGCGGATTGCCGCAGCCGAAGGAATGTTCCAGCACATCCTCTCCCAACCCCTTCAGATCTTCTTCCGAATAGTCGGCGAAGGCCGCATTGCCCGTTTTGGCGACAACAGTCCGGCTGCCCTTGCGCAGCGCTTTCGAATATTCCCCGGAGATCCGTTCCTTGTCATGCCTCACGATCGCACCTCTTACACTCAACCTATCAAATCTGCCCACTCGATTGTTCTATATTTCTAGAAATATAATATTTATGTTTCTTGCGCAAGCTCCGTCATGGCGGCCCCGATCGGCCAACAAATCGTTGCGCAGGGCCAATAGCGCTCTTATAGTCCGGCGCGCGGTGCAGGGCGGCATCGGGATGGAAGCAGGAGGCGGCGCAAAATCACATGCAGCATCATCTTCTGGGCATCGAAGGCATGACGGCGGCGCAGATTACCGCCCTTCTCGATCTTTCCGAACGCCATGTTGCCGCCAACCGGGCGGAGGAGAAGAAATCCGCCCTGCTGCGCGGACGGACGCAGATCAATCTTTTCTTCGAGAATTCGACGCGCACGCGCACCTCCTTCGAACTGGCGGGCAAGCGGCTGGGGGCCGATGTGATCAACATGTCGGTCGCCACATCGGCGATCAAGAAGGGCGAAACCCTGATCGACACCGCCATGACCCTGAATGCCATGCATCCGGATCTTCTGGTGGTCCGCCATCCGGATTCGGGTGCGGTGGCCCTTCTGGCCGGCAAGGTCGATGCCGCCGTGATCAATGCGGGCGACGGGCGGCACGAACACCCGACCCAGGCCTTGCTCGATGCGCTGACGATCCGCCGGCGCAAGGGCCGCCTGAGCGGCCTGACGGTTGCCATATGCGGCGATATCCTGCACAGCCGCGTGGCACGCTCCAACATCCATTTGCTCAGCGTCATGGGCGCGCGGGTGCGCCTCGTTGCCCCGCCCACCCTGCTGCCGGAAAGGGCCGGGGTTTTCGGGGCGGAAATCCATCACGACATGCGCGCCGGGCTGAAGGATGCCGATATCGTCATGATGCTGCGCCTGCAAACCGAACGCATGCAGGGATCCTTCGTGCCCTCCATCCGTGAGTATTACCACTTCTTCGGGCTCGACCGCACCAAGCTGGCCCACGCCCGCCCCGATGCGCTGATCATGCATCCGGGGCCGATGAACCGGGGGGTCGAGATCGACAGCGAGGTTGCCGACGATATCCACCGTTCCCTGATCCGCGAACAGGTCGAGATGGGCGTCGCCATCCGCATGGCCTGCCTGCAATACTGTCTGGGCCTGAGCGACGGGGAAAATGGCAAGGTGCGGGGAGAAGACGCATGAACGCCACCATCAGCGACGCCGGCCGCTTTCTGATCGAAAATGCCCATATCGTCGATCCGGCAAACGATGTCGATGCCGTCGGTTCCGTGCTGGTGGAGAACGGGCGGATCGCCGGCATCCGCCACGATGCGATCGAGACGCTGTCCCCCGACACCGCCCGCATCGACGGGCGCGGCCTTCATCTGGCCCCCGGGCTGATCGACTGCTTCGTCACCACCGGCGAACCGGGAGAGGAAGCCCGCGAAACCTTCGCCACCGCCGGGCAGGCGGCCGCTGCGGGGGGGATCACCACCATCGTCACCCTGCCCGACACCAATCCGGTGATCGACGATATCGCCCTGCTGGAATATCTGCGCCATCGGGCGGCGCGCGAATGCATCGTCAACGTTCTGCCCCTGGCCGCCGCCACCCGTGGCTGTGCGGGCAGGGAGATGACCGAATACGGGCTGATGCGCGAAGCAGGTGCCATCGCCATCACCGATGCCTACAGCCCGATCGCCGATGCCTTGCTGATGCGGCGCATTCTCGCCTATGCCGCCGTGTTCTCCCTGCCCCTGCTGCATCATGTGGAAGTGCCGGAACTTGCCACCGGCGTCATGAATGAGGGAGAGCTGTCGACCCGCCTCGGTCTTGCCGGCATCCCCAATGCCGCCGAAACCATCATGCTGGAACGCGATCTGCGCCTGGCGGAACTGACCGGCGGGCTGTATCACGCGGCGCTGCTGTCCACCGGCGATGCCGCCGCCGCCCTGGCCAGGGCCAAGGATGCGGGGCTGAAGGTCAGCGCCGGAACCGCGCCGCAGTATTTCACCCTCAACGAACTGGAAGTGACCGATTACCGCAGCTTTGCCAAGGTCTCCCCGCCCCTGCGGGCCGAAGAGGACCGCCAGGCCATCGCCGCCGCCCTGAAGGACGGCACCATCGATGTCATCACCTCCGCCCACCGCCCGCAGGATGTGGAAAGCAAGCGCCTGCCCTTCGCCCAGGCAGCCAGCGGTATCGTCGGCCTTGAGACCCTGCTGGCGGCCAGCCTTCAGTTGTATCACGGCGGCGAGCTGCCCCTGCCCCGCCTGATCGCGGCCATGACCTGCAATCCTGCCCGGCTGTTCGGCCTCGATCGCGGAAATTTGGCCAAAGGCGCCGTTGCGGATATGATCCTGTTCGATACCGATGCCCCATGGATCGTGGATGCGGCCGTCATGAAAAGCAAATGCAAGAACACCCCCTTCGACAAACGCCCGATGCAGGGGCGCGTGCGCGCCACCTGGGTCGGCGGGCGTCGGGTTTTCGGGGACTGAGGGCACATGCCTTCCCCCATGGGCGGTTTCGACTATCAGTGGCCCTTTCTGCTGGGGGCGCTGATCGGTTACCTGACCGGTTCCATCCCCTTCGGACTGGTGCTGACGCGTCTGGCCGGCCTCGGCGATATCCGCGCCATAGGCTCGGGCAATATCGGCGCCACCAATGTGCTGCGCACCGGGCGCAAGGGGCTGGCGCTGGCGACCCTGCTGCTGGATGGCGGCAAGGCGGCCTTGCCGGCACTGGCAGCCAATCTGTGGCTTGGCCGCGATATGGGCATCGTCGTCGGCCTCGCCGCCTTTCTCGGCCATCTCTTTCCTCTCTGGCTGAAATTCAGGGGCGGCAAGGGCGTGGCCTCCTTTCTCGGCGTGCAGCTTGCCCTGGCCTGGCCGGTGGGTCTGATCGCCTGCGCCACCTGGCTGGGCGTCGCCCTGCTGCTGCGCATATCCTCCCTGGCGGCGCTGGTGGCGGCGCTGGTCTCCCCCCTGGCCGCCTGGTGGCTCGGCGACTACCCCTTTGCCGAGGTGGCGGCCGTCATGGCCGCATTCGTCTTCTTCAAGCATCGCGCCAATATCCTGCGCCTGATCCGCGGCGAGGAACCGCGCATCGGCGACAAAAAGACCTGATGGCAAGAGACAAAAGTCATATACCCAAAGCTTGACTGAAACGTCATTTGCCGCCATTCTCTCCCTCCGTGGGGGAGACCGTAGCATGAACAATTTCGATGAACGCGAACGCCTGGCCTGGCTGCGCCTGATCCGCAGCGAAAATATCGGTCCGGCAACGTTCCGCCGCCTGATCAATCAGTTCGGCTCGGCCAGAAAAGCGCTGGATCAGCTGCCGAAGCTGGCCCAACGCGGCGGGCGGAGCCGTCCTCTCGGCATCTGCTCGCCCGAACGGGCAAAACGGGAAATGGCACAGGTGGAGAAGGCCGGGGGCCGCATGATCTTCATGTGCGAGGATGAATACCCCGCCATTCTCGCCAATATTCACGATCCGCCGCCGGTGATCACGGTAAAGGGTCATGCCCATCTGCTTTCCCGCCCCGCCGTCGCCATCGTCGGGGCGCGCAATGCCTCGGCCGCCGGGCAACGCATGGCCGCCCTTCTGGCCCGCGATATCGGTGCCGCAGGCTATGTCATTGTATCCGGTCTGGCGCGCGGCATCGACGGCGCCGCCCATAAGGCGGCCATGGTTCAGGGCACCATTGCCGTCATCGCCGGGGGAATCGATGTCGTCTATCCGCGCGAGCATGGCGAACTTCACCGCCAGATTGCCGAAAACGGCCTGCTGCTGACCGAGGCCCCCTTCGCCACCAAGCCATCCGCACGGCATTTCCCCCGCCGCAATCGCCTGATCGCCGGGCTGAGCCGGGGCACCGTGGTTATCGAGGCGGCGGCGAAATCCGGATCCCTGATCACCGCGCGTCTGGCCCTCGAACAGGGGCGCGATGTCTTCGCCGTTCCCGGATCGCCCCTCGATCCGCGGGCACGCGGCACCAACATGCTGCTGCGCGAAGGCGCCATTCTGGTCGAAACCGCCGCCGACGTTCTCGACAACCTCGCCCCGCTGACCGGGCTGGGTCAGGACGAACTGCCGCTGCTGCGTTGGGGGCAGGCGGCACCGGCGCCAAAGAATATCGGCGAGGAAACGCGAGAACGTATTTACGGCCTGCTCAGCCCGACGCCGATACAGATGGACGATCTGCTCGAAATCGCTGCCATCAGCCCCGCGGCGCTTTCCGTCATCCTGCTGGAACTGGAGCTTGCCGGACGCATCGAACGCCTGCCCGGCGATCGTATCTGCCTGTGCGCAGAGGACGGGAGTGAACAAGCCACGGCCCGGCAGCAGCCGGCCTGATGAGGCACGCCTCCCCCGTTCCGCTGCCTGCTCCCTCGGGGCGGGACACCATCGCCCCGGCACGAAAATGACACCGTTTCCCGCTACGGGGAAGGCGGGGAAATATTTGCAGAAAGGCAGAACTGTGCTAAGGGGTCCGACCGCCAGCGGCTTCAGGCTGCCGGTGCGTCATGCTTATGGCCCCCCATGTCCTGTATAAGGTCAGCCCCATATATATAAGGCATGGCGGCGGATATGCCGATTGTAACGAACAGGAAGGATCAGGGCGAATGAACGTCGTCGTCGTCGAATCTCCGGCCAAGGCCAAAACCATCAACAAATACCTTGGCGACGATTTCACGGTTCTCGCATCCTACGGCCATGTGCGCGACCTGCCCTCCAGGGACGGTTCCGTCCGTCCGGAGGAAGATTTCGCCATGACCTATGAGATCGATCCGAAATCGGCCAAGCATGTGCGCGAAATCGCCGAGGCGGTCAAAGGCGCCGACACCCTGTATCTGGCCACCGACCCCGACCGCGAGGGCGAGGCCATTTCCTGGCATGTGCTGGAAGCGCTGAATGCGCGGCGGGTGCTGAAAGGGGTCGATGTCAAGCGGGTGGTGTTCAATGAAATCACCAAACGCGCCGTGCAGGAAGGCATCGCCCATCCGCGCGATATCGACATGGATCTGGTCAATGCCCAGCAGGCGCGCCGGGCGCTCGACTATCTGGTGGGCTTCACCCTTTCGCCGGTATTGTGGCGCAAGCTGCCCGGTTCGCGTTCGGCCGGGCGGGTGCAGTCGGTGGCGCTGCGCCTGATCTGCGAACGCGAACTCGAGATCGAGGCCTTCAAGCCGCGCGAATACTGGTCGATCGGCGGAGAATTCCAGACGCAGGAGGGGGCGGCGCTGACGACCCGCCTTGTGCGCTTTAACGGGGAAAGGGTCGAGAAATTCTCCTTCGCCACCGGCGAGGCCGCCGAAGCCGCCGTGCAGGTCCTGCAGGGGCAGGATTACCGCGTTGCAGAGGTTGCGACCAAACCGGTCCAGCGCAGCCCGCAACCGCCCTTCACCACATCGACATTGCAGCAGGAAGCCTCGCGCAAGCTGGGCTTCGGCGCCAAGATGACCATGAACATCGCCCAGCGCCTGTATGAGGGCATCGACATCGGTGGCGAAACCGCGGGGCTGATCACCTATATGCGGACCGATGGCGTCACCCTGGCCCGGGAGGCCGTCGATGCCGCCCGCGGGGTGATCCGCTCGGAATTCGGCGCCGAATTCGTGCCCGAACAACCGCGTGCCTACAAGACCAAGGCCAAAAACGCCCAGGAAGCGCATGAAGCGATCCGTCCCACCGATATGCGCCGCCTGCCCGAAAGCCTGCGCGGCGTGCTGAGCGACGAGCAATACAAGCTCTACAAGCTGATCTGGCAGCGCGCCATTGCCAGCCAGATGGCCAATGCCCGCCTGGAACGCACCACGGTCGATATCGCTTCCGGCGATGGCCGCCATGGCTTTCGCGCCACCGGCAGCGTGATCCGCTTTCCCGGCTTCCTCAAGCTTTACGAGGAAGGGCGCGACGATGCGAAAACGGAGGATGAGAACGGCAGGCTGCTGCCGCCGGTACAGGCCGATGCGCCGCTTGCCCTGCGCAAGCTGATGCCCGAACAGCATTTCACCGAACCGCCGCCGCGCTACAGCGAAGCCAGCCTGGTCAAGACGCTGGAGGAGCTGGGCATCGGCAGGCCGTCAACCTATGCCTCGATCATTTCGGTGCTGCAGGACCGCAATTATGTCCGTCTCGAGAAGAAGCGCTTCGTGCCCGAGGACCGCGGCCAGCTCGTCACCGCCTTTCTCAGCGCCTTTTTCAGCAAATATGTCGAATACAACTTTACCGCCGAGCTGGAAAACAAGCTCGACGAGATTTCGGCCAGCCTGATCGACTGGAAAGTGGTTCTGCGCGATTTCTGGGAGGATTTCGCCAAGGCCGTGGAGGCAACGAGCAACCTGAAGATCTCCGAGGTTCTGGAGGCGATCGACCGCATTCTCGGCCCCCATATCTTCCCCGACCCGGGCGATGGCAGCGATCCGCGCGCCTGCCCTTCCTGCAGGGATGGGAAGCTCAGCCTCAAGCTGGGCAAGTTCGGTGCCTTCATCGGCTGTTCCAATTATCCCGACTGCCGCTATACCCGCCAGCTCGACGCCCCGGCCGAAGGCGAGGGCATTGCCGAAGACGGCCCCCTCATCCTGGGCCAGGATCCGGAAACCGGCAAGGATGTGAGCCTGCGCAAGGGGCCCTACGGTTATTATGTCCAGCTCGGCGAAGCGGAAGGCAAGGAAAAGCCGAAGCGGGTTTCCCTGCCCAAGGGCATGGCGCCGGAGACGGTTACCTTCGATTACGCCCTGCGTCTGCTGTCGCTGCCGCGCGTGATCGGCGAACATCCGGAAACCGGCAAGCCGATTACCGCCGGCCTCGGCCGCTACGGCCCTTATGTGGAAAGCGAGCGTAAATTCGTCTCCCTTCCCAGCATCGAGGATGCGTTCGAAATCGGCCTCAATCGCGCCGTCACCCTGCTGGCCGAGGCGAAAAACAAGGGCCGCAAGGGCGCCGAACCCCTGCGCAGGCTGGGCGAACATCCCGATGGCGGTGAAATCACGGTCATGGACGGCCGTTATGGCCCCTATGTCAAATACGGCCGCATCAACGCCACCCTGCCCAAGGACATCGCGCCGGAGGAAGTGACCCTGGAACAGGCGCTGAAGCTGATCGAGGAACGGGCAGCGAAAACCGGCAAGAAAAAGCCGGCGGCGAAAAAGAAAGCCGCCGCCAAAAAAGCCACAGGCAAAAAAGCCGCCGCCAAAAAAGCCGCAGGCTGAACGGCGCAGGCGGATTGACGAAAACACGCCCGAACCGGGCACGGAGTGGCGGCACAGAAATGCCGCCGAAAGACAAGGAACATTGTGAAAGACAAAAAAAACCCGGAAAACCATTTGCCAAGCCGCGAGGATATTCTCAATTTTCTTCGCGATAATCCGGGACGGACCGGCAAACGTGAAATCGCCCGCGCCTTCAACATCAAGGGCGGGGACCGCATCTGGCTGAAGCAGGTGCTGCGCGAAATGACGGCCGAGGGGCTGATCGAACACAGCCGCAGGGACAGCCGCATCAAGGGCGAACTGCCGCCGGTGGCCATCGTCGAAATCACCGGCACCGATCCCGACGGCGAACTGGAAGGGCGCATCCTGCACCGGGCCGGGGAAGGCGTGCGGGTGGTTATCGCTCCGGGCCGCCATGCCGCACCGGCCCCTGGCCCCGGCGACCGCTTCCTCGCCCGGCTGCAGAAACAGGAGGAAAATCTCTGCGAGGCCCGCCTGATGCGGCGCATCGCCCGCGCCCCGGCCGAACTGCTGGGAACGCTGCAGCGCGAAAACGGCAAAACGGTGCTGCGCGGCACCGACCGCAAGGGCAGGAGCCGCTGGATCGTGCCGGAGGATCATCTCATGGGGGCGGGTCCCGGCGATCTGGTGCTGGCCGAACCGCTGGAAGGCAGCGGCCCGCGCCAGTATCTGGCCCGTATCACAAGGGTTCTGGGCAATACGGAAAACCCAAGGGTGCTGAGCCTGATCGCCATACACGACCATGGCATTCCGACCGTATTTCCCGATGAGGTACTGGCCGAAGCGGCAGCGAAAAGGCCTGTGCGCAGCATGCGCGGGCGCGAAGATCTCTGCCCCCTGCCCCTGATCACCATCGACCCCGCCGATGCCCGCGACCATGACGATGCCGTCTGGGCCGCCGCCGATGACGACCCGGCCAACAAGGGCGGCTGGAAGCTGATCGTCGCCATTGCCGATGTCGCCCATTACGTCACCCCCGGCAGCGCCCTGGACCGTGAAGCGTTAAAAAGGGGTAATTCCACCTATTTCCCCGACAGGGTGGTGCCGATGCTGCCCGAGAAACTTTCCGGCGATCTGTGCTCCCTGCATCCGGGCGTCAAACGCCCCTGCATGGCCGTCCATATCCGCATCGATGCCGGGGGGCGTAAAATCGAACACCGTTTCAGCCGGGCGATGATGCGTTCGGCCGCCAATCTGACCTACCAGCAGGCCCAGGCCATCGCCGACGGGCAGAACCCGCCGCTCGCCGACATGGACCCCGACGCACCGGCCCGCCTGCGCGAAGAGGTCATCGGGCCGCTGTTTTCCGCCTATCGTGCCCTGACCCGCGCCCGCGATGCCCGGGGGCCGCTGGCCATCGACATTCCCGAACGCCAGGTGAAGCTGTCCGATGAAGGGGAAATCCTCTCGGTCGCGCCACGCGAGCGCCTCGACGCCCACCGCCTGATCGAGGAATTCATGGTGCTGGCCAATGTCTGCGCCGCCGAAACCCTGGAAGCGGCGCGCAAGCCCTGCATGTACCGGGTGCATGAGGAACCGAAGCGCGAAAAACTGGTATCGCTGAAGACCTTCCTCAAATCGATCGGCATTTCCTTTTCCATCGGCCAGGTGATCCGCCCCAGCCATTTCAACCGGGTGCTGAAGCAGGTCGAAGGCAGCGAATATGCCGAAATGGTCAATCAGGTCATACTGCGCTGTCAGACCCAGGCCTATTACTCGCCGGAAAATCTGGGCCATTTCGGCCTGGCCCTGCCCCGCTATGCCCATTTTACCTCGCCCATCCGCCGCTATGCCGATCTGCTGGTCCATCGCGGGCTGATCGCGGCGCTCGGCCTCGGCAAGGACGGTCTGAGGGATGAGGACGGCGCGGACTTTGCCGAAACCGGCCGGCAGATCTCGGATCTCGAACGCCGTTCCATGGCGGCGGAAAGGGCCGCGAACGACCGTTTCCTCGCCGCCTTCATGAAGGATCGCATCGGCGGCATTTTCGCCGGGCGGATCAGCGGCGTTACCCGTTTCGGCCTGTTCGTGACCCTGGAGGAATCGGGCGCCGATGGTCTGGTGCCCATCCGTAGCCTGGGCCATGAATATTTCCGCCATGACGAAGATCATCACTGCCTGATCGGCGAACGCAGCGGCAAAACATACCGCCTGGCCCAAAAGATCGATGTACGCCTGCTGGAAGCGACGCCGATTGCCGGCGGGCTGTTGCTGGAGATCGTCGAAAATCAGGGGCAAACCGGCAAGGACAGCGCGGAAACGAAGACCGCCGCCCCCCTGAAAAAGAAGAAAAAGAAGAAGGACAAGCATTCCAGACGCAAGGGCCGGCCACGCCGCGCCCGCACATCCTGACAGGTCCGGGCTGCGCAGGCAGGCAACTTGCCTGAAACAGGGGAATGCGCCATCCTGAGCGGCATAAATAAAGCGAGGAGATCTTCATGCCGATCAAACAAGCGCTGCACCCCGCTGCAGTAACAGACGACCCGCCATTGCGCCCCCTGAAACCCGCCATGGTCAATGGCTGGCGCCTGCGTTGTCCCGATTGCGGCACCGGCGCCCTGTTCGGCCGGTTCCTCAAGGTCAACGATCATTGCCCCGATTGCGGCGAAGCCCTGCATCATCACCGCGCCGACGATGCCCCGCCTTATTTCACCATTCTGATCGTCGGCCACATCATCGTTTCGATGATGCTGCTGACGGAACAGATCTATGCGCCGCCGCTGTGGTTTCATTATACCGCCTGGCCCGGCCTGACCCTGATCATGAGCCTGGCCTTGCTGCCGCGCATCAAAGGGGCCCTGATCGGCCTGCAATGGGCCCGTTACATGCACGGTTTCGGCGGGCGGGAGGACTGACCCCCGTGAACGGCGCCGATCCCGACGATGCATCCCTGCCGAAACCGCCGGCCCAGCCGGTCCGGGCCAAGGGCGCGCCCCTGCCCCGCCCGCGCGATGCCGCCAGCCTGCTGCTGGTGCGAACCGACAGCGCCGAACCCCGCATCCTGATGGGGCTGCGCCATGCCCGCCACCGTTTCCTGCCGCAGGCCTATGTCTTTCCCGGCGGTGCCGTCGAACCCGGCGACTGGCGGCAGGGGCGGCGTCTGCATATTCATCCCGACGACAAATCCCGCCTGCTCCATTCCGTAAGCGAGGCCCGCGCCCATGCCCTGTTCTGGGCCGCCATCAGGGAAACGCGCGAGGAAACGGGCATCGACGTCCTCCGGCTCATGAACCGTGCAGGGAGCGACGGAAAGGCAACTGCCGATGCCCGCGCCATGCGCTATGTCGCGCGGGCGATCACGCCGCCCTACCGGCCGATCCGCTTCGATGCCCGCTTTTTCCTGCTGCGGGCGCGGGCCTTTCCCGGCGATCTGCAGGGCGATCACGAATTGTCCGACCTGCGCTGGGTGTCGATATCCGAAACCACGGAACTGCCGCTGGCGCGCATCACCCGCATGATCCTGCGCCAGATCGCCCCGGCGATCCTCGCGGGCCGGGAGGTATCGCCCGTTCCCTGTTTCCGCCATCGCCATGGCCGCCAATGCCTGGAATTCGAACAGGCCGGGATCATGCCGGGCTGAAGCGGGAATTTTACCCCCTCCGGCGAAGCAGCGCTTGACTTCAGGGCAAATGCCCGTATTTTCCCTACACCTGATTCAACGAAGCCATTCTGGAGTATCGGCCATGGCCAAGCCTGCCGTCGTAAAGATCAAACTGGTGAGCACCGCGGATACCGGGTACTACTACGTCACCAAGAAAAACCCGCGCAACATCACCGAAAAGATGGTGCTGAAGAAATACGATCCCGTGGTTCGCAAGCACGTCGAATTCAAGGAAGCCAAGATCAAGTGATCCGCCGGCATCCCGGGATGAAAGGCCGCCTTCGCGCGGCCTTTTTTCATGCCGCAAGCGAAAACGATGCACACCGGCGACAACATAAGCTTAACCGGATTGCGGCTGCCACGAATTCGGTGGCATATGCAATGCGATATCCGATCTATGCCCGTTTGATCAATCTTGCTGATTCCGGGTCATAGATATAGTCAGAAATCGTGCCATTTCTGATCCGCTCAACGGCTTCATCGACAACAAAGAGCGGCACGAGAAACCATTCGCGCGGAATCACGGATCGGCCGAAGCGATCCAGAACCTCGATTTCCAGCTTTGCGGGTTCGAAAATCCGGTGAATCAGCTTTTCGAGCTTCGCACGGTTGATGTTATAGAGCTTATATGTCGCCACGACCTCCACATCCGCCATCAGAAAGGTTGGCTGAAGACGGGCGCCGGCAATCCGTTTCTCCACATTCATATTCGTCACGCCGATCTTGTGCACCAGGTCGCGATTTTCGGCGACAAGCGGATGGTCTGACTTGCTGCGCAGCACATAAATTGTACCGCTTGCCTCATCCCCTTCGGTCATGTGATCGGAAAACAGGGGGCCGGCGGTTGGATCAGTGATGCGCCGGCCCGCTTCATCCTTGTTGAGCGCACGCTGCAACGAACGCATGAGCATGTTGCTCTCGGTCCCGTTATCGAAGATCACGCGCAGCCGGGCATCGGTTCTGCCCTGGTCGGTAAGAATGGTTTCGCCCTTCTCAGCGACATAGGCTTTCTGCCCACCAACAATGAAAAAGCGGCCCTTCTCGATCTCGGCCTTCATCTCGAAGGGAAGGGTTTCGCGAAGACCGCTGTCCAGCTCCTTCTGCACCTGTTCAAAGAGTGGCCTGAATCTCTCAAAGTCCTCGCACCTCTTGCGGTTCGCTACTTCCTCGGCTGCCTTCCTCTCAGCCGTCGGTCGAACGTGCCTGAGTTGAGTAATCTCGGGCGCAGCGGCCTCGACCCCGAGTTCGGCGAGCAAGGCATCATCGTCCAGTGCCTCCGCATCCACGGGGGCAGCCATGTCGGACACGTTCAAAAGGCCCTGATGGTCGAGCGGTTCGACAAGGGCGCGGCACTTCTCCAATTCACGGATGCGGTCGAGGCGAACGGCATAGAGCCGCTCAAAAATATCGCGATCCCCGCCATGTTGGGGCGGGCGGCCGTTCTCCTCCACAAAACGCTGTATCTCCTCGAATCCCGCAATGATACGCTCTTCCCTCGGGGTATATTTGACCGGCTTCCTGGTCTCGACCTCAACGCCCAGCTCTGCCAGAAGAGCATCATCCTCCTCGGTGAACTCCTTAGCCACTGGCCGCCTCCGCCTTCATGCGGGCAAGGAAGGCCACACCCTCGGCCATACGCTTTTCCCATGCATCGGGCGAGGTGATAGAGGGCAGCCGCCCCCTTTCCTGCTTGAATTTCAGGGCACGTTTCGCCAAATCGCGTGCCTCGTCTGGCGTAAGCTTGACCTTCTTGGCCGATATAACCGCGGCCACCTGTCTCAGGCTATCCTCGCTCATGGTCTTTGCGAGGATGGCATAGGCTTCACTGAACGGATTGATACGATCGATCAGGTCGATATCGAGTTCGCGTACATCCATCGCGAATTTGCGCACACCGTCGATCAGTGCAGTGTTGCCTTTGCCCTCGTCATCATTCCCGCCAAGTGCAAGTTTCTTGGCCTCCTGGGTTAAATTGAGAGCGGCGATGGCATGCTGACGCACGGCCTCCTGGTCCTCCTCGTCAAGCTCGGGGTATTTTTCCTTGATGATCTTGCCCATGCGAAGCTGGGTCAGTTCCTCCGGAACCAGCTCTTCGTCGAACAGGCCGCGCTCGATCGATGTCTTGTCCTGAACGAAGGCGGTAATGACCTCATTCAGGTCTTCCTGGCAAATCCGCGTGGCTTCCTTGCTCTTTGGTTCGGCAAGTCCCTTGATTTCGATCTGGAACTGGCCAGTGTCTTCGTTGAAGCCGACATTGCACTTGGCGGGATCATAACCGCCTTCACCATAGTCAAAGCCATCCGTCGGGCCGCTGTTCGGATTCTTGGGCGTGAAATTGAAGCGCGGGGCAAGCACCTGCTCCATGAGCAAGCTCGCGGCAATAGCCTTCAGCGTATCGTTCACGGCCTCCGTGACAGCCTCTTCGGAGGCATCGGGCTCGGCGATCAGGTTGGTGAAGCGGGCTCGTGTCTTACCTTCGGCATCACGGGTAGCGCGACCGATGATCTGCACGATCTCCGTCAGGCTGGAGCGATAGCCAACCGTCAGTGCATGTTCGCACCAAATCCAGTCAAAGCCCTCCTTCGCCATCCCCAGAGCGATTATGATATCCACGTGATCGCGATTGTTCTTTTGCGACGGGTCCTTGAGCGCGGCTGAAACCTTGTCCCGCTTTGCCGGCTCGTCCTCCACCAGATCGGCTATTTTCAACACGCGGCCGCCGTCAACCTCGACAAGATGAAATCCGGTTTCGGGATCAACGCCTTTCCAGTCACCGAGTTCCTCGATGATGTGTTCGACTTCCTTGATCTTGTCCTTCGTGCTCTCACGCGAATTCACATTCGGGATGTGGATGATCGTCTTCTCATTGGGGTCGAGCACTTTCAAAATGTCATCGGTGTAGGAACCGCTATAAAAGTAATAACCAATATCAAGCCTTTTCAAATATTTATAACCATTGAGTTGCTCGTAATACGTATAGGTGACAGTATCGAATTTTGCCTCGTCCTCCGGCATCAGCACGGCTTCGGCATCACCGCGAAAATAAGAGCCGGTCATGGCGACGATATGCACCTTGTCACGGGCAATGAAGGCACCCAGATGCTGGCCCAGCTTGTTGTCCGGGTTGGCCGAAACGTGGTGGAACTCATCCACCGCGATCAGCCGGTTGTCGAACGCCTCGACCCCAAACTTGTCAACCGCGAAGCGGAAAGTCGCATGGGTACAAATCAGCACCGTGTCATCACTTTTCAGGAAAGCGCCAACCGCATTGACCTTGCCGCCCTCCGACCCCGGAGCGTTACACAGATTCCATTCGGGCCTCACGGTCCAGTCAGCCCAGAAGCCGAACCTGGACAGCGGCTCGTCATTGAAGCTGGCACCGATTGTCTTTTCCGGCACCACAATGATCGCCTGTTTGAGTCCCTGATTATGAAGCTTGTCGAGGGCGATGAACATCAGCGCCCGGCTCTTGCCCGAGGCAGGCGGCGACTTGATCAGAAGATACTGCTCGCCCCGCTTCTCATAGGCGCGTTCCTGCATCGGCCGCATGCCCAATTCATTGGACCTGGTCGAAGCACCGGTCTGGGCATAGGTGACGGAGACGGAGGGGACTTGTTTTTCTGTGCTCATGATCAGGACGCCTTCACTTTCTCTTTTTTGTTGTCTCCCATTTTACCAGCCATCTTTACATATATCTCGAACAGCTTTTCCAGCCGCTCGGTGTCGTTCTTGAAGCGGCGGCCGATGTAGATGCGCTCCAGCACCTCGTCGTTGCGCTCATGGGCGGCGCGGAGGTTTTCGGGCATGGCGTCTGGCTTATAAAGATCGGCGATGGTTGCCGGGAAGTGGGCCTCACGCGCTAGCAGAATATCTTCCGCGCAACGGGTTAGGTCGGCCTTGTTCTTTTCGGTCAGCTTGGGCACAGGAAAGGTGTTCCAGCCCAGCGTGTTTGAGTAGTTAAATCGAGTTTCGAGCTTTCCGCAAACAACATCGATCCAGACTAGATGAATTCGTGATGAAAGAAGTGACAAGCACCAAAGAGGAGCGTCGTATAGACCAAAATTCCGATTGGAAATCACGCTCCCCTTTGGGAGTAACCCAATTTGGAGCCAAGAGCGTCCTTCCGACGATACGGCTGGAACCACTATGGTATGGTTCTTCCCAAAGTGCATCTCGCGCATCTGATGGGCACGCTCAGCCATTGCATTTGTTCCGCTGTCAGGGCTGGCGAGGCGCATCTGGCGGACGCCTTCGATACGCTCAGCTATCGCCGGGATTTGCAGCGCGTCTTCAAGGTGTTCATCCTTGATCCACAACACATAGCGGACAAGCCCCTTGATGAACTCAGCTGATCCATAGATGCGCCGGGTAAAGCGTTTTTTCTGCTCCTCGGTCAGGCTGAGCGCCTCCATTTCCGTTCGGCTCAAGAGAAGGTTTCCGCCATCAACCGGCATGTTCCCGAACGACATGTCCGTGAGCCCGCCAAACGGCTTGGATCGTTTATTGACGATCACGTTGTCGGCAGGAACAAGGTAGGCACTGATGTTTGCAACCTCCCGAACAACCGTTTCTCCCTCACCATTTTCGGAGTAGAGCCGCTTTGGCCTAGTGGATGTTTGATCAAGACCGACAATGACCACAGTCACGCCCGCGTTATGGCTGGCGAGATTGGACCATTTGAAGCTTGTATGAGCGAAAGAAATTTCCTGTCCAAGTTCGTAGATCACTGGCCACAGAATTGGCACAATTCGCCCTTGGCAGATCGAGTTTGTAGATACAAATGCACTCGCGGCGCGTGTGTGCTTGGCGTAGTCGGCCGCTTTGAGAAACCATCCGCCGATATAGTCAATCTGCTTCCAGGATTTTACTCGCCCTTCAAAAACGAATTTCAGATCGTCCTTTTGTTCCTTCGTCTGGGTCTGACTCCCCTTGTAAGGCGGGTTGCCGCAGATATAGGTCTCGCCACCCTCGTTCTCGAAGTCAATCTCGGGCTGGTCGAGCGGTCTCCCGAAAAGGTCATCGGCCTGCATCTTCACCCCAGTGCCGGTGGGCGGGCAGACCGACAGCCAGTCGAGCCGGAGCGCGTTGCCGGTGACAATCCAGTTCTGCGCATCGAGCGGCAAGAATTCAGCCAGAGCTTCCTTTTGTCCGCGATAGAGTACGTCACACTGATACTCGGCGATAATTAGCGCAAGCCGTGCAATCTCGGCCGGAAAATCGTTGATTTCTATTCCGCGAAAATTAGTCAGTGGAATTTCGGTCCGCCTGTCAGGTTCACCACGCCGCCTGTTGATCTCGGACTCGATGGCACGCATCTCTTTATAGGCGATGACAAGAAAATTACCGGAACCGCATGCCGGATCAAAAACCCTGATCTTTGACATGCGCTTGCGCAGGTTCAAGAGCTTACGGTGATTGTCGCCCGCTTCCGCCAGCTGGGCGCGCAGGTCATTGAGAAAGAGCGGATTTAGGACCTTTAGGATATTGGGCACAGAGGTGTAGTGCATACCCAACTGGCCGCGCTCACCCTCATCGGCCACAGCCTGAATCATTGATCCGAAGATGTCAGGGTTGATCTGTTTCCAGTCCAGATTGCCAATGTGGATGAGATAGGAACGAGCGATCTTAGAAAAGCACGGCACGTCGAGGCTGCCAGAGAACAGCCCGCCATTGACATAGGGGAAGGCATCGGCCCAGCGCGGCAGGTTCGCCCCCGGGCGGTCCTTGGGCGCGGTGTTCATGGCGCGAAAGATTTCACCGATCACCTCATGGGTATTGGATGAATCCCGTGCACTCATCTGCTCGATGGTGGCGGTGAACAGGTTGTCGCCAAAGAATATGTCCGTATCCTCGGCGAAGAAGCAGAAGATCAGACGCGCCATGAAATGGTTCATGTCGTGGCGGCGATCGACAGCGCCCCATTCCGGGTTATCCTTCAGCAGTTGGACATAGAGCCGGTTGAGCCGCCCGGTCGCCTTGATATCGAAGGCACTTTCACGGATTTGCTTGACGGTACTGATCCCGGCGAGCGGCAGGAAAAAGCCGAAATGATCGGGAAAATCCTTGTAGTCGCAGACAACCACATCGCCGCTATTGAGATCTTCCGCCTGAAACGCCTTGCCATCGGTGGCGAGAATGAATTTCACGCGGTTGCGGGCATTGTTGGTCGCCGGACTTTCACGCAGTTCGCGGAGGGTATCAGCCACCCTGCCTTCCGCGCATACCTTGATATGGATATTGCCCGTCTGAAGGACACCGCCGATATCGGATCTGTTGGATGCCCCGTTGCGCAGGCGTTTTATCGTTGTGGCCTTGTTCCCGAAGGCTTCGAGAAAGGCAAACGGAAACGCCTGAGCATCGAAGGGCTGCTCGGCAAGCTTCGATATGGCTTCCTCGATCTCAACGGCGTTCATGATGCCTGCCCTCGGTTAATGTCGCCCGTTCCGTCGAACCTGGAAACGGAGATCGAAAGTCATTCCTCGCTCTCCTGCGCCTTCCTTCTGGCTGCAGTTTGACCCGGTGCGATGACTCCCCCGTCCGGATCGCAGGAATCCCGCCCGCCATGGGCGCATCCTGAATCAGGTCGTTGTAAATTATAGGGAAATCGATGAAAATCACAGAGGAAGTAAACTGACCGCTTTGCCATCGACCATAACCCGAAAAGAGCTGACCTGTAACCGCGGTTCTTCGGGAGGCGGGTCAGAGTCGGCAAGAATGCGACATAATGTAGCCCGGATACGCAATATCTTGAGCTGTCCGGGGCGTGACATTATGGTCTGGTCAACCCGATCCCGAATTCATAATCACATATCCGAGGGCAGAGATGAACGCACCGACGAGCGCAGAGGACTGGCGGGCAAGGGCTGCCAGCCTTGAAATCCGCAACAAGATTTTCATTGACGGCGAATACCGCGACGCCGTCTCCGGCAAGACCTTCGATTGCGTCAGCCCCATCGACGGGCGGGTGATCTGTCAGGTTGCCGAAGGCGATGCCGCCGATATCGATGCCGCCGTCCGCGCCGCCCGCGCCGCCTTCGAGGACGGGCGCTGGCGCGACCTTCATCCGCGCAAGCGCAAGCGGGCCCTGCAGAAGCTGGCCGATCTGATGCGCGCCCATCAGGACGAGCTGGCCTTGCTGGAAACGCTGGACATGGGCAAGCCGATCCGTTTTTCCGGCGCGGTCGATGTCCGCGCCTCCGCCGACACCATAAGCTGGTATGCCGAGGCCATCGACAAGGTTTACGATGAAATCGCCCCGACCGGGCCGGAGGCGCGCGCCCTGATCACCCGGGAACCGCTGGGCGTGATCGGCATCGTCGTGCCCTGGAACTTCCCGATGCTGATGGCCTGCTGGAAACTGGGCCCGGCGCTGGCCACCGGCAATTCCGTGGTCGTCAAACCCGCCGAACAGTCACCGCTGACGGCGCTGCGCCTGGCCGAACTGGCGATCGAGGCCGGCATTCCCGCCGGTGTGTTCAACGTCGTTCCCGGTTTCGGCCACACGGCCGGCAAGGCGCTGGGCCTGCATATGGATGTCGATGCCATCGCCTTCACCGGCTCCACCGAGGTCGGCAAGATGTTCATGGAATATTCGGGACAGTCGAATCTCAAGCAGGTGGGGCTGGAATGCGGCGGCAAGTCGCCGCATATCGTCATGGCGGATGTACCCGATATGGACACGGCGGCCCGTGCCGCGGCAACCGCCATCTTCTTCAATCAGGGCGAGGTCTGCACCGCCGGATCGCGCCTGCTGGTGGCCCGCGAGATCAAGGATGAATTCCTTGAAAAGGTGATGGCCTCGGCCCAGCGCATGCAGCCGGGCGATCCGCTGCATCCGAAAACCGTGATGGGGGCCATGGTCGACGACCGCCAGACCGAACGGGTGATGAACTATATCGAGGCCGGCAAGGCCGAAGGGGCGAAGCTGCTGTGCGGCGGCAGGCGCGTCATGGAGGATACCGGCGGTTACTTCATCGAACCGACCATCTTCGATGAGGTCAGCAACGACATGAAGATCGCCCGCGAGGAAATCTTCGGCCCCGTCCTGTCCGTCATTCCCTTCGACACGCCGGAGGAAGCGGTGAAGATCGCCAATGACACCATTTACGGCCTGGCCGCCGCGGTGTGGACCAGCAACATCACCACGGCGCACCGGGTATCCCGCGAGCTGCGCGCCGGTGTCGTCTGGGTCAACTGCTATGACCATGACGACATCACCACCCCCTTCGGCGGCTACAAGCAGTCGGGCTTCGGGCGGGACAAATCCCTCCATGCCATGGAGAAATACACCAATCTGAAAACCACCTGGATCAATCTGGGATAGTCTCTGCCGCTTCCGACGGCGAAGCGGTTCAGACAACCGAACGGATCGCGAAGGCCCGGGGTCGCTCTCCCGGGCCTTTTCCGTTTATGATGCTGGATGGCCGGCGGGCGGCAGATGCGGGGCGCGGTCAGGATACGGTATCGGCCAGCCCCGCCGCCGCCCGGTCGCTTTCGGCGATGCAAACACGGTTGCGCCCGGCGCCCTTGGCCTCATACAAGGCGTCATCGGCGCGGCGAACCAATTCATCCACCGTATCATCGGGCCGGGTGGCGGAAACGCCGATACTGCAGGTGATGTTCAGTTCGCCGACATCGGCCGCGGAAACGGCGAAGGGCTGTTCCTCGATACTGGCGCGAAGGCGTTCGGCCACGCGGGCCGCCTTGGCGATATCCGTATCCGGCATGACCACGACGAATTCCTCGCCACCGAAACGCGCGGGCAGGTCGATACCGCGCACATTGCGCTTGATGCGGTTGGCGAATTCGCGCAGCACCTCGTCGCCCACGGCGTGACCGTAGGTGTCGTTCACCTTCTTGAAATGGTCGATATCGATCAGCAGCACGGAAATGGGCTTGGAGGATTTGCGCTGCCCCTTCATCAGGTTTTCGATATGGCTGGCGAAATAGCGGCGGTTGAACAGGTCGGTCAGCCCGTCGGTCACTGCCATCGACATCGAGCGGACATAATTGTCGCGCAGACGATCCTGATAGCGTTTGCGCCGCACCTGCGTCAGCGCGCGGGCCAGCAATTCATTGCGGTCCGTCGGGCGCAGAATGTAATCGTTGACGCCGATTTCCAGCGCCTTCAGCAAACGTTCCCGATCCCCTTCATCGACCAGGATGATGATCGGGGCATGGCGGGTTTCCTCGGAAGTGCGCAATTGCGAGCACAGGCGCAGGGGGTCCATGTTCGCCAGCGTCATGCTGACGACGACCAGATCGTAATCGCCGCCCTTGGCCAGGGCCAGCGCCCCGGCACCGTCGCCTTCCACCGTTACCTGATAGCGTGAAGACAGGGTCTCCTGCAGGTTACGGGCATCGGTTGGATTGTCCTCGACCACCAGCACCCGGACATCCGGGCCCACTTCGAGCGAAATTTCGGTAAAGGCCTCGGTCACGCCGAACTGGGTGCTGGTTTGTTCGCGCATCCGCAGCTCGTCCATGGTCATTTTCAGGCGCAACAGGGATTTGACGCGGGCGAACAGGGAAATGTCATCGACCGGCTTGGTCAGGAAATCGTCGGCGCCGGCCTCAAGGCCCTGGATCTTGTCTGCCGGCTCGCTCAGCGCCGTGACCATGACCACGGGAATATGGGCGATGGCGGGATCGCTCTTGATGCGTCGGCACACCTCGAACCCGTCCATGCCGGGCATCATGACGTCGAGAAGAACCAGATCGGGCAGATCGCGGTGAATGACCTCCAACGCCTCCGGCCCGCTGAAAGCGGTGAGCACATCGTAATATTCCGCCGAAAGCTTCGCCTCCAGAACCTTCACGTTCGGCAGAACATCGTCGACGACAAGAATGCGGGCCGTCATCTTTCAGGAAAACCTAGTCAAGAAACCGGCGAACGGTTTCGATGAATGTGCCAACGGAAATCGGTTTGGCGATATAAGCTTCGCACCCCCCTTCCCTGATCTTTTCCTCATCGCCCTTCATGGCGAAGGCGGTGACCGCCACAACGGGAATGGATTTGAGGTTATCGTCCTCCTTGATCCATTTGGTTACCTCCAGCCCGGAAACCTCCGGCAGCTGAATGTCCATCAGGATCAGATCCGGCTTGTGCTCCCTGGCCATGGCGAGGGCCTCCATGCCGTCGCGCGTCTGCAGCGTCGCATAACCATGCGCATCGAGCAGATCGTGAAAGAGCTTCATATTCAGCTCGTTATCCTCGACAATTAGGACCGTCTTGCCCATGATATTCCCTTGAACTTACCCCTGTTACGATTATGCAAGCCAACATTACAGCCTGCGCGGATGTAACGTAACCCCTTAATTGCTGAAACCCGCTCATGATTTACCATAAATACCGAGACGGACCCAACGATGCAGGAAGATGACGCCATCGCGATCACCGTTCAGGCGCTGGCGTATATTGCCGCGGATGAGCGCAGCCTGCGCGCCCTGCAGGCGCAGACCGGCCTGAATGCGGAGGACATCCGGGAACTGACCGGGAATCCGGAGCTTCTCGGCGGCATTCTCGATTTTCTGCTCGCCGATGAAGCGCTGCTGCTGTCTTTTTGCGAGAATGCCGGCATTCCGCCCGAAACCCCGGCCCGGGCGCGCCTGGCCCTGCCCGGGGCGCCGCCGGAACTGCATGACTATATCGCCGGCACCGCCCACAGGATGCGCAAGAGATGACCAGGCCGCTGCTGATCTGCGATGCCGACGAGGTCCTTTTCGCCTTTATGGAGGCTTTCGAAGCCTTCCTGAACGATAACGGGCTGCATTTCACCTGGGCTTCCTTCGCCCTGCTCGGCAATATCCTCGAAACCGGCAGCGGTCGTGCGGTCAGTCAAGACGAAGTCTCGGCATTGCTGGAGGCTTTTTTCATCGGACCGGCAGAACACATGCGCCCGGTGGAAAGAGCCGCGAGCACGTTGCAGGAGCTGTCGGCGCGTTGCGATATCGTCATTCTCAGCAACCTTCCCCAAAGCGGCGCCCCGCTGCGCCGGCGCCTGCTGGAACGGCATGGCATGGCCTATCCCCTGCACGTCAACGCCGGCCCCAAGGGCAAGCCCGCCCGCCATCTGGCCGCGACACGGCAGGGGCCCGTTTTCTTTATCGACGATCTCGCCCCGCATCACCGGGATGTCGCCCGTCATCTGCCCCGGGCGCAACGGATCCAGTTTATCGCCCATCCCCGGCTGTCTGCGCTGGCGCCGAAGGCCGATTGCCACCTTCACGCCCGCGACTGGCACCAGATCGGCGCCTTTATCGGCGAAGCGCTGGACAATGGCGGATACTGAGCCGACAGATACCGCATATCTCTGCCGCGACTGCCTGCATCTGTGGCACGGCGAGGCCAGGCGCGAATGTCCGCGCTGCCATGAACCGCGCATCGTCTCTCACCCGGAACTGACCCGGCTGCATCTTGCCCATGTCGATTGCGATGCCTTCTTCGCCGCCATCGAAAAACGCGACGATCCTTCCCTTGCCCACCGGCCGGTGATCATTGGCGGCGGCAGGCGCGGTGTTGTCGCCACTGCCTGTTATATCGCCCGCCAGTACGGCATCCGTTCGGCCATGCCGATGTTCAGGGCACGCAGGCTTTGCCCCGATGCCGTGGTCATCAAGCCGGATATCGAAAAATACCGCCGCGAAGGCCGCCGCATCCGCCTGATTTTCGAAAGCTTCACCCCGGCCGTCGAACCCCTGTCGATCGACGAGGCCTTTCTCGACCTCGGCGGGACCGAGCGCTATCACCACCGCAGCCCGGCACAGAGCCTGTGCGCCCTCGCCCGGCAGGTGGAGGAGGAAATCGGCATCACCATCTCCGTCGGCCTGAGCTACAACAAATCGCTGGCGAAAATGGCTTCGGATCTCGACAAGCCGCGCGGTTTCGCCTGTATCGGACGGCAGGAGGCGCGAAGCTTCCTCGCGCCCCGCCCCGTCGGCGATATCTGGGGCGTCGGCAAGGCATCGGAAAAGACGCTGCATCGCGAAGGCATCCGCACCATCGGCGATCTGCAACAGATATCGGAAGAAGAATTGTTCCGACGTTTCGGTCAGATGGGGCATCGGCTCCATGCCTTTGCCCGGGGGATCGACGAGCGACCGGTGAAAACGGCGCGCGAGACCAAAAGCATCTCCGCCGAAACCACTTTCGAAACCGATCTGCGCCGCTATGACGAGCTGTGCCGGGCATTATGGCCGCTGAGCGAGACTGTCGCCCGCCGCCTGCGCCAGAACGATCTGTGCGGGCGCACGGTAACCCTGAAGCTGAAGACGGCCTCTTTTCAGAGCCTGACCCGCGCCCGCACCCTCGAAGACCCCACGCAACTGGCCGAATACATCTTCCGGGCTGCCAGCTCTCTGTTGAAGGCGGAAGCCGACGGCACCCCCTACCGGCTGATCGGCGTCGGCGTCAGCCATCTGGACAGCGGCGACAAGGCCGATCCCGGCGGCTTGTTCGACCGGGACCGCCAGCGCATCCGGATCAGGGAGCAGGTGCTGGAAGAAATCCGGGAGCGCTTCGGTCGCGATGCCATCGCCACCGGCCGTGCCATAAGCGGAAAAAGGCGCGGCCCGACCCCGCCGAAAAAGGACTGATCCCTGCCGTTCAGGCGCCATCCGCGGCAAGTGCTGCGCGGATCTTGTCGGCATTGGCGGCGATACGGTCCATATCGCCGGGACGCAGCCCCCAGTTTATTTTGGCATCGTCCCCCATGGCGCGCGGCAAAACGTGAAAATGAATATGGAACACCGATTGCCCGGCCGCTTCGCCATTGGCCTGCATGATGTTGATGCCATCGGGCGACAGCGCGGCATTGACGGCCCGCGCCATGCGGCCCACCACCGGCATCAGTTTTGCCAGCACATCGCCAGGTGCTTCGAAAATGTTCGGATAATGCGCCTTCGGGATGATCAGACAATGACCGTCATGCAGCGGGTTGATGTCCATGAAGGAGAAAACCTCATCATCCTCATACAGTTTGAAACTGGGGATCTCTCCGGCGACGATCTTGCAGAAAATACAATCGCTCATGCTCTTCTCCGTCCATAATTATGTTTTATTCAATTGCTTTACCCGTCTTTTTTAAAGGGGGTAAACATGTTCAGGTAATCGATTTCAGCGGACACTTCCTCGGCCTCCGCCCGCAGGAACCGCGCCACCGCATCGCGGAAAGCGGGATCGGCGATCCAGTGGGCCGATACGGTTCTTACCGGTTCGTAACCGCGCGCCAGCTTGTGCGGTCCCTGCGCGCCCGCCTCGACCCGGGCCAGGCCATGGGCGATCGCGAACTCTATCGCCTGATAGTAACAGAGTTCGAAATGCAGAAAATCGTGACGTTCGCTCGCCCCCCAGTAACGGCCATAGAGCGCATCCGACCCCAGCAGATTAAGCGCCCCCGCCACCGGCCGCCCGCTGCTTATGGCCTGCATCAGCACCACCCTGTTGCCAAGGGCGGCCGCCATCAGCGAAAAGAAGCCGCGATTGAGATAAGGCCGTCCCCATTTGCGGCTGCCCGTATCCAGATAAAAGGCGAAAAAGGCATCCCAGTCGCCTTCGCTGATTTCATTGCCGCGCAGGATTCTGATTTCCAGACCGCTTTCCAGGGCCTTGCGGCGTTCCTTGCGGATATTCTTGCGCTTGCGCGAGGACAAGGCGGCCAGAAAGTCTTCAAACGAGCCATAACCGCGGTTGAACCAGTGGAACTGTTCGCCGTAGCGCAGCATCATTCCGGCATCGGCACAGATGCGGGCATCGCGTTCGTTCAGAAAGGTGGCATGCAGCGAGGACAGGCCGTTTTCGGCGGTGATTTCAATCGCCGCCCGTGCCAGCATCGCCGCCGCTTCCGCATCCGCGCTCAGCAAACGCGGCCCGCTCACCGGGGTGAAGGGAACCGCAATCTGATATTTCGGGTAATAGCGCCCGCCCGCCTGTTCATAGGCCTGTGCCCAGCCATGATCGAAGACGTATTCGCCCTGGGAGTGCCCCTTCAGATAGGCCGGCGCCAGGGCCCGGATCCCGCCTTCATCGTCTTCCAGCACCAGATGACGGGGCAGCCATCCGGCTTCGGCACCGACAGAGCCCGATTCCTCGAGTGCGGCGAGAAAGCCATGGGAAAGAAACGGATTGTCCTCCCCCGCCAGGGCGTCCCAAACGGCCCGCCCTATCGATGCGACGGAGGAGGCCGCCCGCACCTTCAAGCCGCGAAATCCTCGAAAATGATATTGTCCGCCAATGCCCGCGCACGGGCGAGCTGGGCATCGTCCTGCACGGTCCAGGTCAGCAGCGGCAATCCTGCCGCCCGGGCCTGCTGCGGTGCCCAGTGATCCAGGCTTCGGACGTCATAGGCGATGAAATGCGGCTGACTGACCGAATTCAGCAGCAGGTTGCGCAGCAGATAGGCATGATACCAGTCGATCTTTTCGCCGATGAAGCTTTCCGATATCTGCCCGCGGGGAATATCCGGCGCATGGGCGGCGAACCAGCCCATGGAATAGGGATTGAAGGACTGCACGGCCACCGGCCCGTCATAGCGGCGCAGCAGGGCCAGCACCGCTTCTTCGAGCGGACCGACATGTTCGGGAGCCAGCCCCTTCAGTTCCAGCAGGATCGGCACCCGGCCGTCCACCAGCGTCAGAACCTGCTCCAGACTGGGAATGGTCTCTGAAGATCCCGAAATGGTGATATCGCCCATTTCGGCGGCCGTATGGCGGTGGACTTCGCCTTCCCGCCCGGTCAAACGGTCGAAGGTGCTGTCATGGAAGACCATGACCTGCCCGTCGGATGACAGACGCACATCCAGCTCAATGGCATAACCGCGCTCTACCGCCGCTTCGAAGGCGGCGCGGCTGTTTTCGGGCGGACCGCTTCCGTCACGGCTGTGATAACCGCGATGGGCGACGGGCTGATTCTTCAGCCAGGCCGGCAGAATGAAAGACACGCTTCATCTCCCCCGATAATCAGGCAATCTCGAATATGGCATCGATTTCCACCGCCACATTGAACGGCAGGGCATTGGAGCCAAGGGCGAAACGGGCATGACGCCCGGCATCGCCGAAAACCTCGACCATCAGGTCGGAGGCGCCGTTGATCACCTGCGGGTGCTGGTGAAAATCGCTGGTGCAATTGACGAAACCGCCAAGCTTCACGCAACGGCGCACCCGGTCGAGATCGCCGTCGCAGGCTGCCTTGACCTGGGCAATGATATTGAGGCCGACCAACCGCGCCGCCTGCTGCCCGTCTTCCAGGCTCAGATCGTCACCCAGCCTGCCGGTATAGACAAACTTTCCGTCGCGCATCGGTATCTGCCCTGAAACGAAGACCAGATCGCCGGTTATCACGAAGGGAACGTAATTGGCCGCAGGCGCCGCCGCTTCTGGCAGCACAATACCCAGCTCAGCCAGTCTCCGTTCTGTTTTTCCGCTCATTTCATTCCCCTGTCAAACATTGCTCAGCCGCCGGGCCGTCCGCCCGCACCGGATGTGATACGGATGCCGACATTCTTTGTCTGCACATATCCCAACAGCGCTTCCTGCCCCTTTTCGCGGCCATAACCGGATCGCTTGGTACCGCCGAACGGCGTTTCGATGCCGCCCGCAAACCATTCGTTGACGAATACCTGCCCGGCCACCAGCCGTGCCGCCGTCCAATGCGCCAGAGCCAGATCGCGGGTATAGACGCCGGCACACAGGCCGTAATCGGTACCGTTGGCCAGGGCGACGGCTTCCTCCGCCTCGTCGAATACCTGCACGGCCAGGACCGGACCGAACACCTCCTCGCGGGCGATGGTCATGTCGGGGCTCACATTAGCGAAAATCGTCGGCGACATGAAATAACCTTTCAGCCCCTCACACCGACGAGAACCGGTCACCGCCTCCGCCCCTTCCTGCACGGCCCCCAGACAATAACCTTCCACCTTGTCCAGTTGGGCTGCGCTGATCAGCGGCCCCAGATCGCAGCCTTCGGCGCCGGGACCGATGCTCAGCGCCTCGGCACGCGCCTTCAGCATTTCCAGCACCCGATCGTAAACGCTGCGATGCACCACCAAACGAGAGGAGGCGGAGCAGACCTGACCGGCATTGGTGAAAATACCGATACAGGTGGAGGCGACCGCCTGTTCCAGATCGGCATCGGCATAGACTATCCCTGCCGATTTCCCGCCCAGTTCCATGACGCAGGGGATCAGCCGTTCGGCGGCGGCGCGCAGAATGCTCTGTCCGGTCGGAACCGAACCGGTAAAGACGATATGGTCGATATCCTCATGGGCCGCCAGCGCGGCGCCGCAGTCATGACCGTATCCGCACAGAATATTGACCGCACCTGCCGGAACGCCGGCGCGCAGACAGGCTTCGGCGATGTAATAGGTCGACAGGGGCGAAAGTTCCGGCGATTTCAGCACCACGCAATTGGCCGTCGCCAGGGCACAGGCAACGGACCGTGCCGCGATCTGCATGGGAAAGTTCCATGGCACGATCTGCGCGGACACCCCGAAGGGGGCAGGCACCGTATAATCGACGTAATCGCCGCCCAGCGGGATATAGCGCCCTTCCAGCTTGTCGGCGGCGCCGCCGTAATAGGTGAAGTAGCGGGCGGCGGCCAGGGCCTCGTTACGTGCGGCCGTCAGATTCTTGCCGTTATCCAGGCATTCGACAACGGCAATCTCATCGGCCATGGCCTCCAGATGGCGGGCGATTTCCAGCAGCATGCGCCCCCGTTCCATGGGCCGCATATCGATCAGCACCCGGCTGTCAAAGCAGCGGCGCGCGGCCGATACCGCCCGATCGAGATCCGCCTGTACGGCCCGGGCCGCCTCGGCGATAACCTCGCCCGTGGCCGGGTTTTCGACCTCGATCCAGCCGCCGCTGCCCTCGACCCATGCACCATCGATGAAATTGCACCAGCGCCGCCGGGGCAGATGAAGTTCGTTCATGAAATCCCCCTGTTCAGGCCGCGGTGGTGCCGCCATCGACCGGCAGGGCGATACCGGTGATCATGCGTGCCTCGTCCGAGGCCAGAAACAGCGCGGCATTGGCCGTGTCTTCTGGCTCCGCCATCCGTCCGAGCGGCACGGTCTGGCGAAAACGCTCCTTCGCTTCGTCCCAGTCGCCGGCCATACCGGGCAGGAAATCCTTCAGCATCGGCGTATCCGTCGCCGCGGGACATATGCAGTTGACGCGGATGTTTTCCGGCGCCAGTTCGAGCGCCAGCCCCCGCACCAACCCGACAATGCCGTGCTTGGCCGTGGTATAGGGCGTGAAATTCGGCCGAGCCATGATCGCCTGCAGGCTGGCGGTGAACAGAATCACCGCACCGCCCGCCTGCCGCGCCCGGCTTTCGCGCAGCGCCGGCAGGGCCGCCTGGCTCATCAGAAACGGCCCGATCAGGTTGATATCGGTAATCCGGCGCAGCGTTGCCTCATCGACATCGGTGAATTTTCCCGAAAACGGCGCACCGGCATTGTTGTGGAGAATATCGAGGGCGCCGAAACGTTCGACGGCCAGGCGCACCGCCGCTTCGTTCTCATCCCGTTTGGTGTGATCGGCATGGGCGTAACAGACAGCATCGCCAAGCTCGGCGGCCAGGGATTCGCCTGCCGCGTCATTGATATCGGCAATCACCACCCTTGCGCCTTCGGCGACGAAACGGCGCACCGTCGCCGCCCCCAATCCCGAGGCCCCGCCCGTAATCAGCGCCACACGCCCTTTTAATCGTCCCATGGCCACCCCATTTGTTTGCCTGCATAAGAATCGCCGCAAGGATATCGCGACTTTACATTTCTCGGGAACCGTTTTGTATAAACAGACCCCGCCCGTCCGACGAACCCTGAAATTAAGGACGAAAATTCAGATGAACCGGGAAGAACTGTACGACCTCAGCGTCATGATCGGCAAGATGGCTTTGTCGGAAACGCCGATACCGGTGATCATATCCGAATATCTGAACGCCCTGTGCGGAAGCGGCCTGGCACTGGGCCGCGCCAGTATCGGCGTGGCCACCATCGATGCGCGCCTCAGCGGTTACAATTACGTCTGGCTGCGGGAAAAGGGGATGGAGCGGAATAATTTCGCCATCGACGACGAACGCGAAGATAACGAAGAATGGATAAACAGCCCCATATATGCCCTGGTACAGCAAGGCATGATCGAACGGCGCGGGTCGAGCCTGCGCTACCGCCTGCAGGGACCGGAAGCCAGCCATGCCTTCCCTGTTTTTGATGAATTCCGCACCATGGGGCTGACCGACTGGTACGGGCAGATCGTCACCTTTTCCCTGACTGCCCGCCAGCACGAATTCGGCGAAA
>JALXAG010000016.1 GCA_026992315.1 Sneathiellales bacterium
CTTCAGAAGGGGCTTCATGCCCTTCTGCCTGTCGTTCTTTTCCGGGCTTTGCCGCCGCATCCGCTTCGGGTTCACCCTCATGGGCGCTTGGGCCGGCCTGCGCCGCGGATCCTTCCGGCGCATCCGCCGTTCTGGCGGGGGCCTGTTCCCCGGACGGTTCCTGCGCGGCCGGGGCAGGGGCCGGTGTTGCCGCCTCATGACCCGATAGGGGGGCGCCTTCCCCTCTCTCCCCTGTCGCTACGGCCTCTTTTTCTTCGCGAACGGCACCCTCATTTGCAGCGCCGTGATCGGGAGAAGACGGCTTTTCCACCGTCTCATCTACGGAAGGAAGTTTCTTTTCCGCCGCCCCGGAAGCGTCTTCCCGCGCCGGTTCCGCCTGCCCGGCCGCTTCCCCGGCGGGTTTTGGCGTCACCTCACGGGATATCTCCCCCGCCGGTTCGCCGGAGGCCGGTTTCCCTTCTTCGGGCGGTCCGCCCTGATCGGCCGGCGGTTCTGCCGCCGGGGTCCCGGGCGTCATCGTCTGTTCATGCTGCCCTGCCGGCGGGGGATGTTTGAGGCCGTGCTGCCACCAGGCCCAGCCGCCAAGCCCGCCAAGCCCGGCAACGACCAGCAGCAGAACAGCGAAAAAGATCCGCCAGCCCCACCGCCGGGGGGGGCGGGGTGCGGTCTGCCGACGTTGGTTGGCTGCGGCCACGCTCGCCCCTCCCCCGGCCTGGCCTCAGCCTTTCCTGAAGCCGTTGTACAGGGCGATGCCCCTGATCAGGTCGAGCGCCCGGGAAAGCTGATAATCCTGCGGCGCATCCGCCTTCTTTTCCTTACCCTTTCCGTCACCCGCCTTCACTTCCTTTTCGCCATTGCCATTGGCCAGATGGTTGCGCAGATCGGCCTCGCTGCGCTGGGGGCGGTTGTCGAGGGTCTCGATCCGCGCCTGCTTGACCTCGATATCCGGTTCGATCCCCTTGGCCTGAATGGAACGGCCCGAAGGCGTATAATACAGCGCTGTGGTCAGACGCACCGCGCCATTGCCCGGTATCGGGAAAATGGTCTGAACCGATCCCTTGCCGAAGCTGCGCGTGCCCATGACGATCGCCCGGCCGTGATCCTGCAGGGCACCGGCCACGATTTCCGAAGCGCTGGCCGAACCGCCATTGATCAGCACCACCAGCGGCTTGCCGTCGAGAATATCGCCGGGGCGGGCGTTGAAGCGCTGGGTATCCTCGATGCGGCGGCCGCGGGTGGAAACGATCTCGCCCTTGTTGAGAAAGGCATCGGATACCGCAATCGCCTGATCGAGCAACCCGCCGGGATTGTTGCGCAGATCGAGCACCAGCCCCTGCAGCGGCCCTTCGGCGTTCAGCCGGTCGATGGCACGGCGCAGCCCCGGCTCCGTCTGTTCGGAAAAGCTGGTGATGCGCACATAGCCGATATCCCCTTCACGGCGTTCGCGCACCGAGCGCACCTTGATGATCGCCCGTTTCAAGGTGACTTCGAAGGGTTTCTCCACCCCCTTGCGCACAACGGTCAGGGTGATTTCCGTATCGACCTTGCCGCGCATCCTGTCCACGGCTTCGCGCAGGCTCAGCCCCAGCACCGGCGTATCGTCGATGCGGGTAATGTAATCGCCGGCCTGAATGCCCGCCCGCGAGGCCGGCGTGTCATCGATGGGCGAAACCACCTTGATCACGCCCTTTTCCATCGTCACCTCGATCCCCAGCCCGCCGAACTGACCGCGGGTATTGACCTGCATGTCCTTGTAGTTCTTGGGGTTGAGATAGGAGGAATGCGGATCCAGCGATGTCAGCATGCCCTGAATGGCCGCCTCGATCAGCTTTTTTTCATCCGGTTTCTTGACGTAATCGTTGCGGATACGCTCGAACACATCGCCGAACAGATTGAGCTGCCTGTAGGTTTCGGAACTCGCAGCCTCGCCCTGCTGGGGCTGAACGAGGAAGACACCCGCACCGATGACCAAAGCGCCAAGAAATCCTGAAACCAGGTATTTTCGCATTATCCGCTGACCTTTCCTTTGCCGGTGACGAACCAGGGAAGGGGATTCACCGGCTCACCGTTCTTTCTGAGTTCCACATACAACCGCGGCGGCGGGACGGCCCCCGACGCCATGACACCGACAGGTTCGCCCGCCAGAACCGTCTGGCCGAGCCCGACCTCGATCCTCGCCATGCCGGAAAGCAGAATATGATATCCTCCGCCCATGTCCATGATCAATAGGAGCCCCAGCTTGCGAAAAGGCCCGGCAAACACCACTTCGCCGCGCGCCGGGGCCACGATCACGGCATCGGGGGCGGTGGCGATCTCCACCCCGCGGGTTTTCAGCCCTGCCGGATCCGGGGTGCCGAATCTGCGCAGAATGCGCCCGCGCACCGGGATCGGCATCCTGCCCCTGAGGGAAGCGAAGCTGACAGTGCGGCTTTCACGGAGCTTTCTCTTGCGTTCGCGCGCCTTGGCCGCCCGGGCCGCATCGAGGCGCGCCAGCAGGGCGGAAAGATTCTTCACCTCGCGGGCCAGGGCACGGTTGCGCTGCTGCTGACGGCGTGCCGCCACCGCCAGATGGGCGCTGGCGACCTTGCGCGCGGCCATGGCGCGCTCAAGCTGGCGGCGCTCCTTATCGAGGCGTTGGCGCAAGGCGTCAAGCTCGCGGCGCAGCGCTTCGGTTTCCCGGCGCAGGCTGACGATCGCTTCCAGCGTCTGACGGATTTCACCGGCGCGCCGCTGCAACACCGGCGGCAGCGCCCGCAGCAGGGTCGCCGCATGCAGAATGTCGCGGCTGTCCCCCGGCGCCGCCAGCAACGCCACCGGCGGACGGCGGGAAAGGCGGATCAGCGCCGCCAATGTCCGACCCTGGCGCTGACGGTCGGCCAGCAGACGGCGGCGGGTATCGGCTTCGAGAATGCGCAGATCCTCCAGCCTTTCGCTGTTACGGGCGATTTTGGCCCGCGCCTCACGCACGCCTGCCGCCAGGGCCACCGCCTGTTTCTGCAGATCGTGCAGCTCGCGGCGCAGGGCATCGCGACGGGCGGCAAGGGCCTTGTCCCGTGCCTGACCGCTTTGCAGTTCCTGCCGGCGGCGGTCGAGCTGTTCGGCGGCCTGTTTCTTTTCCGCCACCGGATCGGCCCGCCCCGGCGCTGCCGGCGCCAGCAGCATGAACATCATGAGCGCCGCCAGCACGCCTTTCACGGCCGCCCCCCTGCCGGTTTGCTCAGCGGGCAATGGCGCTGCCTTCATCCGCCGGGGCGGCTTCGGCGGCCAGGTTATGCCCGGTCATTTCCGCCGGCCGGGGAATGCCCATCAGGGCCAGGATCGTCGGGGCGATATCGCACAGCGCCCCATCCTGCAACCGCACCGGTCCCCTTGCCCCGTGCAGTACGATCGGTACCGGATTGACCGTATGGGCCGTGTACGGGGCGCCGGTTTCCGGATCGCGCATCATTTCGATATTGCCGTGATCGGCGGTGATCAGCATGGCGCCGCCCGCCCGGTCGATGGCCGCAACCAGCCGTCCGAGGCACCGATCGATAAAGGCGACCGCCTTCAGGGCGGCCTCCATCACCCCCGTGTGGCCGACCATGTCCGGATTGGCATAATTGACGACGATCAGATCGAAGCGGTCCTCATCGATGGCCGCAACCAGCCGGTCGGTCACCTCGCCGGCCGACATTTCCGGTTTCAGATCGTAGGTCGCCACCTTCGGCGAGGGTACGAGAATGCGCTCCTCGCCGTCGAAGACCGCCTCTTCGCCGCCGTTGAAGAAAAAGGTGACATGGGCGTATTTCTCGGTTTCGGCAATGCGCAGTTGTTTCAGCCCGGCCCGGGCGATCACTTCGCCCAGCGTGTTTTTCAGCCGTTCCGCCGGAAACAGCGCCTTCATGTAACGGTTGTGATCGGCGGAATATTCGGTCATGCCGATCGCCGGCAGCACCAGCGGACGGGGAAAGATATCGAAATCGGGATCGGCGACGGCGCGCATGATCTCGCGCGCCCGGTCGGCGCGGAAATTGGCCATCAGCGCATGATCGCCCGCGCAAAAGCCGCCATAGGCGCCGATCACGACCGGGGGGACGAATTCATCGGTCTTGCCTGCCTCATACGCGGCGGCAATGGCGGCAAGCGCATCGGCGGCCCGTTCGCCCCGCCCTTCGGCCATGGCGCGATAGGCCGCCTCCACCCGTTCCCAGCGATTGTCGCGGTCCATGGCGAAATAGCGCCCAGAAAGGGTGACGATCCGGGCCCCTTCGGGCAGTCGATCGAGAAATTCCCGCACATAGCCCGCCGCGCTTTGCGGCGGGGTGTCGCGACCGTCGAGAAAGGCATGGACCAGCACCTCCACCCCCGCGCCGGTCAGGATTTCGGCCAGGGCGATCATGTGGCGCTGATGGGAATGCACCCCGCCCGGGGAAAGCAGTCCCATCAGATGGCAGCGCCCGCCGGAGGATTGCAGGGCGTGTATACAATCCTGCAATACCGGATTGCGTGCCAGGCCGCCATCGGCGATGGCGGCGTCGATCCGCGGCAGATCCTGCATCACCACCCGCCCGGCGCCGATATTCATATGCCCGACTTCGGAATTGCCCATCTGGCTGTCGGGCAGGCCGACATCGAGGCCGGAGGTGGAAAGCGTGGCATGAGGGTCATCCGCCATCAGCCGGTCCCAATGGGGCGTCGGTGCCTGATCGATGGCATTATACGGCCCGGGCGCCCCCAGCCCCCAGCCATCGAGAATACACAACAGAACCGGTTTCGGGCGGCGGCCTCCGGCGGAGGGGCTGATCGGTGCGTTCATTCAGCAAATTCCTCGGTTTTCTCAGCTCGGGATCATCCCGGCCCGGTTACGGCGCCAATATGCCGCTTCTTCAGGCGCGATGATAGGGGTGCCCGCTGAGGATAGCATAAATACGATAGATCTGCTCGGCCAGCATGGCGCGAACCAGCATATGCGGCCAGGTCGCCCGCCCCAGCGCCAGCACCAGATCGGCGCGCGCGCGCACCGACCGGTCCAGCCCGTCGGCACCGCCGACGATGAAGGCGATATCGCGGCAACCGTCGTCACGCCAGCGGCCGACGGTGGCGGCGATTTCGGGGCTGGAGAGATCGCGCCCGCGTTCGTCGAGCGCCACCACCCGCGCCCCCCGCGGCACCTGAGCGAGCAGCAGCTCTGCTTCGCGCCGCTTCAGCGCCTCCCCCTTCAGGGGGCGGCGTTCATCGACTTCGCGCAGGGTCAGCGGCCAGGGCAGGCGGGCCGCGTAACGGTCGAAAAGCGCCGCCTCCGGCGCCTTGCGGGCCCGGCCGACGCAGATCATGGTGATATTCACGGCCGTTCAGGAAACGTTCTGCCGGTCGGGTACGTCCATCGACCACATTTTTTCGATATTGTAGAAGGCACGGACTTCCGGGCGGAACAGATGCACGATGATGTCGCCCGCATCCACCAGCACCCAGTCGCAGTTCTGCAGGCCTTCGACATGGACAGGGCCGAAACCGGCCTTCTTCATCCGGCGCACCAGATGATCGGCAATGGCCCCCACCTGGGTGGTGGAGCGGCCGCTGGCAACCACCAGATGATCGGCAATGGTGGATTTTCCGGTGAGGTCGATGACGACGATTTCCTCGGCCTTGTCGTCGTCCAGAGACGTGTGGACCAGGGTCAGAAGATCCTTGGCGGATCTGTCCACGGATGTATCGGTGTTTATCTCCATATTCCTTCTGTCAGGCCCGGCCGCGGCGTATCGCGGTTGAGGAGAGCCGGTTGCGGCGGCCATGAAAGAACGCCCAGGCCGGGGGGTTGCACATTGCCAGGCGATGGCGGGCCTTTCCCCTGACGCGGCTGGCGGAACAGGCGATGGCCGCTTTCGCCCATAACGGGGCATAAGAATAATCGGGGCGGTCGAAAACCGCAACGGGTACGCTGGCCAGTATGTCCTGCCAGCGCCGCCACAGATGGAACTGCGCCAGATTGTCCGCCCCCATCAGCCAGACGAAGCGGTTACGCGGCCAGCGCCGGCGCAGCCTTGTCAGCACATCCACCGTATAGGCGGAGGGGAAATCCCGCTCCAGATCGCTGACACGGATGCGCGGATGCGCCGCCACGGCCCGGGCACGGCGCAGGCGCTCGTCGAAACCGGCCAGCTCCGCCGCCGATTTCAGCGGATTTTTCGGGCTGACCAGCCACCAGACCTCATCCAGCCCCAGGGATTTCAGCGCCATCAGGCTGATATGGCGGTGCCCTTCATGGGCCGGGTTGAAGGATCCGCCGAGAATACCGATCCGCGCCGCCATGTTTCCCGGCGGGCACGGGGCCAGCGGACGGCGTGCCATGGCCGCCTTCAGGGTCTGGTCTGGCCGTGACCGCGCACGACGTATTTGAAGCTGGTGAGCTGCTCCACCCCCACGGGGCCGCGCGCATGCATCTTGCCGGTAGCAATGCCGATTTCCGCCCCCATGCCGAACTCGCCGCCATCGGCATATTGGGTGGAAGCGTTATGCATGACGATGGCGCTGTCGACGCCGTTGAGAAAGCGCTCCACCGCCGCCGCATCCTCGGCGACAATGCTGTCGGTATGCTGGGAGCCGTAGCGGCGGATATGGGCAATCGCCCCCTCGACGCCATCGACCGCGCGTACCGCAATGATGCTGTCGAGATATTCGGTGGCCCAGTCCTCCTCCGTCGCCGCCTCGGCACCGGGATAGCGGGCGCGGACCTCTTCGTCCCCGCGCAGGGTGCAGCCCGCCGCCGCCAGCGCATCGAGCACCGGCACCAGATGCGTATCGAGGGCCGCCCGGTCGATCAGCAGGGTTTCTGCGGCGCCGCAGATGCCGGTGCGGCGCATCTTGGCATTGACGGCGATATCGCATGCCATGGCGACATCGGCGGAAGGATGGATATAGACATGGCACAACCCTTCCAGATGCGAAAACACCGGCACGCGGCTTTCCTCCTGCACCCGCCGGATCAGCGATTTGCCGCCGCGGGGCACGATCACATCCACATAATCGGCCATGCGCAGCAGCATGCCGACGGCGGCACGGTCGGTCGTCGGCACGATCTGGATCGCCCCTTCGGGCAGATCCGCCGCCCGCAGCCCTGCCTGCAGGCAATCGTGAATGGCGCGGCTGGAACGGCTGCTTTCCGAACCGCCGCGCAGGATGACCGCATTGCCTGCCTTCAGACACAGCGCCCCGGCGTCTGCGGTGACATTGGGGCGGCTTTCGTAAATCACCCCGATCACGCCGAGGGGGGTGCGCACCCGCTGGATCCGCAGCCCGTTCGGCCGGGTCCATTCGGCAATCACCTCCCCCACCGGATCGGGCAGGGCGGCGATATCCTCAAGCCCGCGGGCCATCGCCTCCACCCCCGCATCGGTCAGGGTCAGCCGGTCGAGGAACGCCCCCTTGGTTCCCCGGGCGCGGGCGGCCTCCACATCCTCTTCATTGGCGACAAGGATCGCATCGCGGCGTTCGCGCAATGCCGTCGCGGCACCGAGCAGCGCCTTGTTCTTGATTCCGGCCGGCGTCTCCGCCAGCACCGCCGCCGCCGCCTTCGCCCGGCGGCCCAGCGCCGTCATCGTTTGCTGCAGCCCGTCATCGGCAGGCGAAGCCGCCGTAGTCTTGCTTAAATCCGTTGCCGTCTGCGCCATCGTCATCAGCGCTACTCCTTGTTCAGCAGCACGAGATCGTCACGGTGAATGATTTCATCCCGTCCACGATATCCCAGCAATTGCCCGATTTCACCACTTTTATGCCCGGCGATGACGCGGGCATCGCGGCTGTTATAGGCCACCAGCCCCCGGGCCAGCGGGGTGCCGGCCTCATCCGCGACCACCACCGCATCGCCGCGCTGAAAATCGCCTTCGACCGCCACCACCCCGGCCGGCAGCAGGCTCTTGCCCTCGTTCAGCGCCCGCACGGCGCCGGCATCGATGCGGATATGGCCGCTGGGCTGCAGCCCGCCGGCGATCCATTGCTTGCGCGCCGCCGCCGGGTTGGAGCGGGCCATGAACCAGGTACAGCGGCTCGTTCCCTCCATCAGCCGGGACAGGGGATGGAGCTGCGTGCCACGGGCAATTGCCATGTGACAGCCCGCCTCCATGGCGATGCGCGCCGCCTCCAGCTTCGTCACCATGCCGCCGGAGCCGACATCGCTGCGCGCCGCCCCGGCCATGGCGAGGATTTCCGGCGTCAGCCGCTCGACCCGTGGAATGAATGTCGCCTCTTTATCGACGCCGGGATCGGCCGTGTACAGCCCGTCGATATCCGACAGCAGCACCAGGGTATCGGCGCTGATCATCTGCGCCACCCGCGCCGCCAGGCGGTCATTGTCGCCATAGCGGATTTCCTCGGTCGCCACGGTGTCGTTTTCATTGATCACCGGCATGGTCGCAAGCTTCAGCAGCGTATCGACGGTCGAGCGGGCATTGAGGTAATGGCGGCGGATTTCCGTATCCTGCAGCGTCAGCAGGATCTGCGCCACCGCAATGCCGTGGCGGGCCATGGCCTCCTGATAGGCATGGGCGAGGCGGATCTGCCCCGCCGCCGCCGCCGCCTGTTTTTCCACCAGCCGCATCCGCTGCCCGCCGAGGCCGAGAACCCGGCGCCCCAGGGCGATGGAGCCGGAGGAAACCACCGCCACCTGCACGCCCCTTTCGCGCAGCAGGCGGATATCGTCGGCCAGGGCGTGCAGCCAGTCGCGGCGCAGGCGGCCGCTTTCGCCATCGACCAGCAGGGCGGAGCCGATCTTGACCACCAGACGGCGGGCCGAAGACAGGGGATCGTTCAGGGCCGCCATGTACCTTCCCCGTTATTCTCCGCCCCCTGAGCCTC
>JALXAG010000017.1 GCA_026992315.1 Sneathiellales bacterium
CCCCCAGATCGGCCCGCAAGGAGCGGGTCAGCGCCGCCACCGCCGGGGTCGGCATCGGCCCCAGCAGCATCACGTCCATGCCGACGGAGGTAAAACCCGCCGTCAGTGCGTTTTCCAGCATATAGCCGGACAGGCGGGTATCCTTGCCGATCACCACGCGATGACGGTGATTGCCGCGCAGGAAAGCCTTGCCCGCGGCCATGCCGACCCGCATGGCCATCTCCGCCGTCATCTTGCCGGTATTGGCCTTGCCGCGAATGCCGTCGGTGCCGAAATATTTACGTCCCATAAGCCTTTATCCCCTGATCCTTCGGCCCCCGCCCGAACAATGTTCATCCATAAGCGGATGTCTCAAATCTCATCCCTGCTGCCGGAAGCGGCCAGCGCCCGCCACACGGCCAGGGCCTGTGCCGTTTCCCGAACGTCGTGCACACGCAGAATATCGGCGCCGTTCTCCACCCCCCATATGGCTGCTGCCAGCGATCCCGGCATGCGCCGCGGGGCAACGGGTTCGTCGCCCAGGGCGCCGATCATGCTTTTGCGGCTGACGCCAAGCAGCAGCGGCAGACCCAGGGCACGGAACATGGACAAGCCGCGCATCAGCGCCATGTTATGCGCCAAATTCTTACCGAAGCCTATACCCGGATCAATGGCAATGCGTTCTTTTGCAATGCCCGCCCCGATACAGGCCTGCACCCGATCTTCCAGATAATCGAACACATCGAGCAGCGGATGATCGTAAACAGGATTGTCCTGCATATCCTGCGGCGTTCCCTGTGCATGCATCAGCACCACGGCCGCATCGCTCATCGCCGCCGTTTGCAGCGAATCCGACGCATATTCCAGCGCCGTCACATCGTTGATAATCGCGGCACCCGCCTTCACCGCCGCCCTCATCACACCCGGCTTGCGCGTATCGGCGGAAAGAACGGCACCGCAATCGCGCAACCCTTGGATTACCGGCAGGATACGGCGGCGTTCCTCATCCTCCGCCACCGTCGCGGCACCGGGACGGGTCGACTCGCCGCCGATGTCGAGAATGGCCGCCCCCGCTTCATGCAGGGCCCGGCCATGAGCGACCGCATCACCGGGCCGCAGATGTTTTCCGCCATCGGAAAAGCTGTCCGGCGTGACATTGACGATACCCATGATCGCCGGCTTATCGAGCGCGATACCGGCGAAAATCCGCGGCGGGTCGTTCAGATTTTCAAGCTGTTCCCGCAGGCGCCGTCGTTGCGCGGAGGGCAGGTGCCGGCACCATAAGCGAAAGGCCGTGACCGGCATCCGCCGCCGCACAATGCATCCATCGGTGCCGCGGGCCCAGATTTCGACATCGTCAAAACGGCGCCCCCCGCCTTTCAACAGGGGGCGCAGATAAAGACGATCGTCGGATGCGGGAAACCAGCCGGAAGGGGCCGGTTCCGGCAGATCATGAGGGCTTGACACCACTTCTCCCTCTTGCCTGTGCGCTGCGCCCGCCGCCGCGCTTCAGGATCCGGGCTGCGGCTCCGGATTGAAGCCCTTGGCATCGCCCGCATCCTTGCCCTTGCCTTCATCGGTGGAAGGAACGGCGGAAACGGGGCCGCTGCCCTTCGGCGGCTCCTCGGCATCGGAGCGGTGGATATCTTCGCCACGCATCAGGGCCTTGATCTCATCGCCGGTCAGGGTTTCGTATTCCAGCAGCGCCTTGGCGATACGGTCGAGCTGATCGCGGTTTTCGGTCAGGATCTTGCGCGCCTTTTCATTGGCTTCGGCAACAATACGCTTGACCTCTTCATCGATCAGATTGGCCGTCTTCTCGGACATGTTTTTCTGCTGGGCCACCGAATGGCCGAGGAAGACCTCCTCCTCATTGGCGCTGAAACGCAGCGGCCCCAGTTTTTCCGACATGCCCCATTCGGTGACCATGCGCCGGGCCAGTTCCGTCGCCTGTTTGATGTCATTGGAGGCACCGGTGGTCACGGCATCGTGCCCGAAGACCAGTTCCTCGGCAACGCGCCCGCCCATGGCGACCACCAGATGTGCCTCGATCTGATCGCGGCGCATGGAGAACTGATCCTTCTCCGGCAGGCGCAGCACCATGCCGAGGGCCCGCCCGCGCGGAATGATCGTCGCCTTATGCACCGGGTCGGAAGCAGGCGTATGCAGGGACACCAGAGCATGGCCGCCTTCGTGATAGGCGGTGAGGCGCTTTTCCTCTTCCCCCATCACCATGGAACGGCGTTCCGGCCCCATCATCACCTTGTCCTTGGCCGCCTCGAAATCGGCCATGCTGACCAGGCGCTTGTTGCGCCGCGCCGCCAGCAGGGCTGCCTCATTGACCAGATTGGCCAGATCGGCGCCGGAAAAGCCCGGCGTTCCCCGGGCGATGATGCGCGGATCCACATCGGGGGCCAGCGGCACCTTGCGCATGTGCACGCGCAGGATTTTCTCGCGCCCCACCAGATCCGGATTGGAAACGACGACCTGACGGTCGAAACGGCCCGGACGCAGCAATGCCGGATCCAGCACATCGGGGCGGTTGGTGGCGGCGATCAGGATAACCCCTTCCGAGGCCTCGAAACCGTCCATTTCCACCAGAAGCTGGTTCAGGGTCTGCTCGCGCTCGTCATTGCCGCCGCCGAGACCGGCACCGCGATGACGGCCGACGGCATCGATTTCGTCGATAAAGATGATGCAGGGGGCATTCTTGCGCCCCTGTTCGAACATGTCGCGCACCCGCGAGGCACCGACACCGACGAACATCTCGACGAAATCGGAACCGGAAATGGTGAAGAACGGCACATTGGCCTCGCCGGCAATGGCCCGCGCCAGCAGCGTCTTGCCGGTACCGGGCGGGCCGACCAGCAGGCAGCCCTTCGGTATGCGCCCGCCGAGGCGCTGGAATTTCTGCGGATCCTTGAGGAATTCGACCACTTCCTCCAACTCTTCCTTCGCCTCCTCGACGCCGGCGACATCGTCGAAGGTGACACGCCCCTGCTGTTCGGTCATCAGCCGGGCCTTGGACTTGCCGAAGCCCATGGCCTTGCCGCCGCCGCCCTGCATCTGGCGCATGAAGAATATCCACACGCCGATCAGCAACAGCATCGGGAACCAGGAAACGAAGACGCTGAACAGCATGCTTCCTTCTTCATCGGGGGCAACGTCGATGCGCACGCCGTTCTTGGTCAGCTTGTCGATCAGCCCTGCATCGTCAGGCGCATAGGCGGTCAGTGTCTGGCGGTCGGTGGTATGGAAGGTCAGGGTCTTGCCCTGAATGGTGACATCGGTCACCTCGCCCGCTTCCACCTTGGCCAGGAAATCAGAATAGGCGACCTTGCCGGTGGGCCCGCGCATCGACGGGCTCTGAAACATGTTGAACAGAACGACGAGCAGCAGTGCTATGACAACCCAAAGCACCAGATTTTTGCCCATGAAATTCACGTGTCTTGCCTTTCGCTATTGATCGCCATCCGCCAGCGGTTCATCAGCCCCGCATCTGCCGGACGATTGCGGACCCGAACCGTCTGTCGCCGCAACAACCGCCCGCCACGATCCGCTGTCCATCAGCCTTAAACATAATGCCCCGAATGCCAATGGCAATGAGACTCTTGGGCTATTCGGCGAATATCCGCGCCAATGGGGCGAATTCCACCTCAATCATGGCCAGAATATGGCCAAAACCTTGCCGAAAGGTTCCCTCAAGCGGCAAGCCCAGGCAAATATCATCCTGCCAGACGACCGGCAGGGTGGGGCGAACCGGGGCAGGAAGCCGGCGGATGAAATCGGATGCTTCTTCCGGCAGGGCCGCACCATCATCGCCCAGGGCCCGAATACTCAAGCCTGCCGGGGCATTGTCGGCAAGGCGGATGCGAAAACGCCTGTCCCATAAAGCCATTCCGCCGGGGTCAAGTGACAGGACCGGCAGATTGCGCCCCCGCTCCCGACAGATGAGAAGGCATTCACGGCCATCCCTGACATATTTGCGGATCTCCGCCCCGGCAATATTGGTGCCGCTGAACCCGTCCCAGTCGCGCAGATGGTCGCACAATCGTTCGAATTTACCTCGCCGGGGGCCCGCGGCGGGGGCGCTGGCACCGGCGAAAAGCCCCGCCAGATGCATCAGAACCTCTTCGCCGAGAAAGGGCGGCAAGGCCCGCCAGTATCCGGCATCGGCCAGGGCATAGCCACAAGCATGCAGGCTGACCCCGTCATCGAGGGCCCGCCGCAGCGCCCAGCCGAGCGCCTCCTTCTGCCCGGCCAGACGCTGCGACAGACGCGACAGACGCATGGTCAGCCTCTCTCCGCCCCATTCGGCAATCGCCTGGCGGATGCGCACCCGCTCATAGCGGCGGCTGCGGTTGGACGGATCCTCGATCCAGGGCTGACGACGCCCGCTCAGATATTCTTCGATCGCTTGCCGCTGCACCTGCAGCAACGGCCGCAGCAGCACGAGATCCTGCCCGTAACGGCTGCACATGGCCATGCCTGCCAGACCGTGCGGGCCGCTGCCATGGAACAGGCGCATCAGCATGGTTTCCGCCTGATCGCCGGCATGGTGGCCCAGCAACAGGGTTTTTATGCCATGGCGCGCGCAGGCACCGGCAAGAAGGCGGTAACGCGCATCGCGCGCCCCAGCCTGCACCCCCGTTTCCGGTTTCGCCCCCTGCCAGGTCAGCGTTTCATGGGCGATGCCGCGGGCAGCGAGCCAGTCATGAAGCTGTTCTGCTTCGGCAGCCGATTCGGGGCGCAAGCGGTGATCGACCGTCAGGGCCAGCAGGGGGCTGCGATGCTTATCCGCCCATTCCGCCGCCAGCAGGCACAGGGCCAGGCTGTCGGCACCGCCGGAAACCGCAACGGCCAGGGGCTCCCCCCCCTTGAGAAACGTATCCAGAACGGCCGAAAAATGCCCGCTCAGATCAGACATGGACCGGCCGGCACATGGTTCAGGGGCACTTGGCCGCGGCGCTTTCCTGACGGAGCCTCTGGCGGATGGAGGCAGACATCTGCGGATATTTATCCGACAATTCCGCAAAAGCCGCGCAGGCTTCCTCATTGCTGCCGGAGCGCCGCAGGGACATCCCCAGCTTCAGCAGGAAGTCAGGCCCTTTCGCCGATTCCGGGAACTTCTGATAGCCCTGCAAAAAGGCCGCGGCCGCATTGTCGTAATCCTTGCGCACATAAAATGTTTCACCCAGCCAGTATTGGGCATTGGCGGAAAGTTCATGATCGGGATAACGGGAGAGAAAACCCCTGAAAGCCTGCTCCGCTGCGGGAAAATCACCCCGTTTGAGAATGGAAAAAGCCGCCTTGTATGCCTGTTTCGGGTCTTCCCCGGCGGCAGACGGTGCCGCAGGCACCGCTTCAGAGGGGGTAGCAGAGAGGTTTTTTCCCTCTGCAGCGGGTTTTCCGACCCTGTTCAGATCCTCGGGCCGGATGGTGCCCAGCACCCTTGGGGCCAGTTCCGGCTGTATGGCCGGCTGCACCCCACCGGCTGCAGGCGACGGCGGTTGTTCAGCCCTTTCCGGCGTCCCCGCAGCGGTTGCGGCCGGGGCCGTCGTCTCAGCCCCAGCGGCTGCCGGCGGCGGGGTTTGGGCGGCCACGGGGCGTTCCTCCAGGCGTTTCTCGATTCCGGTAAGGCGGAAGTCGATATCCTCCACCAGCTTGTCCAGACGGCGGGTGACGCTGTTCATGCGGAACTGCACTTCTTCAAGCTGGCCGGTCAGCTTGCGCAATTCCTGTTCCAACGCGTTGATGCGCACCGTCAGCAGCGCCACTGCCTTTTCGTTTCCCGACGACGCCACTGGCAGAGTACCCCCGCCTTTCGCGGGAGAAGACGGTTTCTCGCCACGATAAAACTGCTTTTGCAGCGTGTTGAGATCGCGCTGAATCAGATCCAGCCGGTTGAGCAGCGCCTGCATCTCACCGCTGCTCTGCGCCCGAGCCTCACCTGCTGTCGCAAGAAAAACGATCAGAAGGACAACGGTCGCGCCATGAAGGGCCGGAGCGAAAACCCGACCATGTCCATGGCTGCGATATCCGTGCCGGTTTCTCCGCCATAATGAACTGAACAGCATCTTTGTCGATAAGCGCATACCCTTACCACCCCTGTATTCCTTACAGGCCCACGGACGCAGGCCACAGACAGGATAATCCTGCCCGGGGCAGGACCCTAAAGATATTTTTCGACCGAATTTTGGCCACCCCCCGGCACCACAGCCATCGGATGGCCCCAATACGGAAAGGCCCACCCGTCACACAGGAAGGGTGGGCCTTGATCCCGTCGTCCGGCGGCGCTGTTGCAGCCCCGGATATGGCCTGAACCGATCAGCCGTTGGTCACGACCATCACGGCCCGGCGGTTCTGCGCCCAGGCCGCTTCGTTATGACCGAAAGCCACGGGGCGTTCCTTGCCATAGGAAATCGTCGTCATCCGATTCGGATCGACCCCGAGGCTGATCAGATATTCGCGTGCGGCATTGGCACGACGCTCACCCAAAGCCAGATTGTATTCCCGGGTGCCGCGCTCGTCGCAATGGCCTTCGATCACGACCTTGACGCCGGGATTGGCCTTCAGCCACGCGGCCTGACGTTCCAGAGTCGCGCGGGCTTCGGGCTTGAGGTCATAGCTGTCGAAATCGAAAAAGACCCGGTCGCCGACATTGAGGACCAGATCCTCTTGGCTACCCGGAACGACCTTCGGAGCCTGAACGGCGCTCGATGCCTCCGACGAGGCCACGGGCTTCTGGCTACTGGCCGCCGGCTGCTGCGCCTGCGCGCCCCCGCTGGCCGATGCATTCGCATCCTCTTTTGGTGTTTCGGCACAGGCCGAAAGCAGAACCAATGCAGCAACGGCGCCTGCGACCTTGATGCCTGACTTAACCTGGCGCATAAGTGCACTCCCCTTCCGCCAATCCTCGAAATAATAATTCAACTCCAAGACCGGCTGCCCGCCTCAACAACCAAATCCCTTAATCTTATCCCGTCCAACGGGGACAACAGCCCTGAAATACTGGACTCTGCCTTCGTTGTACATAGGCTTGTGGGACTATATAAGCCTATTCCTAACGATTCAAGAGGGACAAGGGCGACCAGGCCGGATCCGATGCCTCCAGCGGCGTCACAATCTCCCTCAGATTGTAGCCGGTCAGATCCACCGACCAGATGCTGACCCGGCCATTATCGTCCTTGCCGCTGCCGGGAATCTGGCGGAAAAACATGAGAACACGGCCATTGGGCGACCAGGTCGGCCCCTCATCGAGGAAGCTTTCGGTCAGCAATCGTTCACCGCTGCCATCGGGGCGCATCACGCCAATGTGAAACCGGCCGCGCAATATTTTCGTGAATGCAATCAGATCCCCGCGCGGCGACCAGACAGGGGTGGCATAGCGTCCTTCACCGAAGCTGATGCGGTGAATATTGGAACCGTCGGCATTCATGACGTAAAGCTGCTGGCTGCCGCCACGGTCGGAATTGAAGGTGATATATTTTCCGTCGGGCGAAAAACTGGGCGAGGTATCGATCGCCGGATTGGTGGTCAGGCGCCGCGTCAGGCGGGTGCGCAGATCCATGACATAGATATCCGAATTACCGTTGCGCGCCATGGAGAAAATGACCTTTTCCCCGTCGCTGGAAAAACGCGGGGCGAAGGTCATGCCCGGAAAATCGCCCAGAATTTCCTGCCGCCCCGTATCGATATTGAACAGGTAGACGCGCGGCTGGTTGTTGAAATAGGACATATAGGTGATGACCTGCTGCGTCGGCGAAAAGCGCGGCGTCAGCACCAGATTGCTGCCATCGGTGAGAAAGCGGTGGTTGAAGCCGTCCTGATCCATGATCGCCAGACGCTTGATCCGGCGGTCCGGCGGTCCGGATTCCGAGACATAGACGATACGGCTGTCGAAGTATCCTTCCTCTCCCGTCAGGCGTTTGTAGACTGCATCGGCGATGATATGCGCAATGCGCCGCCAGTTATCGGGCGAGGTAAAATATTGCAATCCGACCAGTTGCTGCCCCGCATAAACGTCCCACAGCCGGAATTCGGTGCGCAAACGACCATCGGGCAATATTTCGACCTGCCCGGTCACCAGCGCCTGGGCGTTGATGATACGCCAGTCGCCGAAACGGGGCTGAATGCGCATATCGGCGGCCTTCTGAATGAAAGCCTTGGAATCGATGGGCCTGAACAGGCCGGAACGTTCCAGATCGGCTGAAATGACCTGCGCGATATCCTGCCCCATCGAGGCTTCCGCCGCCGTTTTTCCATAGAGCGGACTGATGGCGATCGGCAGCGGCTCGACACTGCCCTGATTGATGTCGATCTTCAGCACGGCACCGGCGGGCAGGGCCGCCAACACGCCCAGCAGCATGGCGGCCATAAACGCCACGATGCGCATTGATCTCATATTGCCTGCTCCCATTCCATCATCCCAGCATATCTTTCAGATTGAACGTGAATTCGATCTCACGCCATGCATCATACTTGTTCAGCGGCACCGGCAAAGGCACGCTTTTGCGGATCGCCCGCATCGCACTGTCGGCAAAGGGGCGAAAAACCTGTTCGCTCTGCCCCGCGCGATACTCCTCTATAATCTGCGGTTCCCGGCGCAACGTGCCGTCCGGGTTCAGGAAAATCCTGATTCTGACCATCATTTCTTCCGCGCCCGGCGCCCCCATATTGGGGTTCCAGTTACGCGCGATATAACGGCGCAACCTCTCGCGCTCGCTGATGGTCATGGTTGTTGCACCGATTGTGGGCTTTTTCGTGGCAGCCTCGTTCCGCTTGCGCACGGGTTTCTTGGCCTTTTCCGCAGGCTTCACGGTCTTTTGACGTTGCTTGAGCTTTTTGTCCAGAAGTGCGGCCAGGCGATTGACATCCAGTTTCGGTTTTTTCGCCTTTTCCACCTGTTTCGGCTTTGGCGGCGCCTTGAGCACGATTTTCTTCTTCGGCCGGATCTTGGGCCGGTGCAACGGTGTCGGCGGCGTCTTTATCTTGGCGATCTTCTTGACCGGCTTCGGCGCAGGCGCAGGCGCTGGTTCGGGCTCCGGTTCGGGGGCGGGCTCGACCTTGGTCTCGGGCGCTGGTTCCGGTTCAATTTCAGGAACTGGCGGCGGGGCCTCCCTCTGCACGGCGGGGGCCGGTTCTGGTTCCGGCTCGGGCTCCGGTTTCGGTTCGGGCTTGGGCTCCGGTTTCGGTTCGGGTTTGGGTTCGGGCGCAGGTTTCGCTTCCGGTTCCGGCTTTTCGGCTTCCGGCTTGGCCTGCGGCCTGGTCTCCTCCGCCACGGGGGCCATCACCAGATCGACCACCACCGGATCGGGATAGCGCTTTTCGCCGAAATCCGGCATGCCGAACACCAGCAGGGCCAGCACCCCGCCATGCAACAGCGCCGAAAAAACGAAGGCATTCCTTTCCACAGCCGCTCAAGTCCCGTTCGATATCATTTGCGGACCGGCGCCGTCACCAATGCCACCTTGCGAAAACCGGCGGCATTGATCGTTCCCATGACTTCCATCACCCGCCCGTAATCGATTCCGCCATCGGCCCGGATAAAGATCCGCTTATCCGGCGTCTGTGCGGTAATCGCGCGCAGTTTCGCCACCAGGGCATCGAGCTCAACCGGCGTTTCCTGAACGAATACCCGCCCGTCGCGATTGATGGAAATGGTCAGCGGTTCGTCATTGCCGGGCAGGGCTGCCGCCTTGGTCTTCGGCAGATCGACCGGTACGCCGACGGTCAGCAGCGGCGCCGTGACCATGAAGACGATCAGCAGCACCAGCATGACATCGACAAAGGGGGTGACATTGATTTCCGCCATCTGCGCATAGCGATGCGCCCGATCGCGTGGGCGGCGGCCATGCAGGGAAGCGGCCATCACTCGCCCCCTTCTTCGAGCTGGCGGGACATGATCGCCGCAAATTCGGTGGCGAAACCTTCAAGGCGCAGGGCATAACGGCCCAGATCGCCGGAGAACTTGTTATAGGCAATCACCGCCGGTATCGCCGCCACCAGCCCCAGCGCCGTGGCGAACAGGGCTTCGGCGATCCCCGGGGCGACAACGGCCAGGCTGGTATCCTTGGTGGCCGCGATCGACTGGAAGGAATTCATGATTCCCCACACCGTACCGAACAGGCCGACGAAAGGCGCCGTGGACCCAACCGTGGCCAGAAAACCGATATAGCGTTCCAGCCGTTCCATTTCCCGGTCAATGGTGATGCGCATGACCTGTTCGATACGCGCCTGCAGCCCGGCATGAACACCAGCCTTGTGCAGCCCGCGCTCGGCGGAACGGCGCCATTCGCGCATGGCGTTCGCAAACAGCATCGCCATGGGGTGATCCAGCTTCGCGCTCATGCTGTCGTAAAGATCCTCCAGACTGTCGGAGGACCAGAACGCCGCCTCGAACTGATCGGCCTGACGGCGCACTTTCTTGATGCGCAGTATTTTCTCGAAAATCACGGCCCAGGACCAGAAAGACGCCGCCAGCAGCAAGAAAATAACCGCCTTGACCACGGGATCGGCCCGCAGGAACAAGCCCCAGATCGACAAATCTCCGCTTACCGATCCGGCAAGCTCGGTCGCTATCAATGCACTGTTTTCCATAGTCAGAACCCGTTATCAGCGGAGGGTGGCGTAATTAAGGCATGTACCGGCGGCGGAATGCGCGCCGGGCGGCCGTCGAGACGCAGGCAGGCCAGGGTCAGTTCCAGCACGGCAAGATCCTGGCCGTCTCGGCGAATGGACTGGCGCATGGCGATCTTTGCCCCGCGCACCGTGAGCACTTCGGTTTCAACCAGCAGCAGATCGTCGAGGCGGGCAGGCTGGCGATAGGTGATGTGGCAGTCGCGCACGACAAACATGATGCCGTATTCGTCGCGCAGCAGGACCTGGCCGAGACCGCGTTCGCGCATCCATTCGCTGCGCCCGCGCTCGGCAAAGCGCAGATAATTGGCGTAATAGACGATGCCGCCCGCGTCCGTGTCCTCCCAATAGACACGCACGGGCAGGGAGGATACGGCTTCCGTCGCGCTCATTCGCCCTGCCCGTTTTCAAGGGGCAGATCCTGCTGGGCGGCAACAGCAGCCGGATCCCGGGGAACGGACAATCCCAGATGCCTGAAACCGCTGGCCGACAGCACCCGCCCGCGCGGCGTACGCTGCACCAGGCCGGTCTGCAGCAGATAGGGCTCGATGATATCCTCGATCGCATCGCGCGGCTCGGACAGGGCGGCGGCCAGAGTTTCGATCCCGACCGGACCGCCGTGATAATCCTCGGCAATGCAGCTCAGATAACGGCGGTCCATGGCATCCAGCCCGCGTTCGTCCACCTCCAGACGCAGCAATGCCGCATCGGCCTTGATGCGGTCGATGGTCGATGCGCCGGCCACCAGGGCGAAATCGCGTACCCGGCGCAGGAGACGACCGGCGATTCTGGGCGTCCCACGGGAACGGCGGGCAATCTCCATCGCCCCGTCATCGGTCAGATCGATATTCAGCAGCCGGGCGCCGCGCAGCACGATTTCGATCAGTTCTTCGGGTTCATAGAATTCCAGACGACAGGGAATGCCGAAGCGATCACGCAGCGGCGTCGTCAGTAGCCCGGAGCGGGTGGTCGCCGCCACCAGGGTAAAGGGCGGCAGGTCGATGCGGACGGAGCGCGCCGCCGGACCTTCGCCGATGATGAGATCGAGCTGGAAATCCTCCATCGCCGGGTAGAGAATTTCCTCCACCGCCGGGCTGAGACGATGAATTTCATCGATAAACAGCACGTCGCGCGCTTCCAGATTGGTCAAAAGCGCCGCCAGATCCCCGGCGCGGGCAATCACCGGGCCGGATGTCGCCCGGAAGTTGACCCCCAGCTCACGGGCCATGATCTGCGCCAGCGTGGTCTTGCCCAACCCCGGCGGCCCGTGAAACAACACATGATCCAGCGCCTCGTTCCGTTCCCGGGCGGCGGCGATAAAGACCTTCAGGTTTTCGCGAATCTGCTTCTGGCCGATAAATTCATCCAGACTCTGCGGCCGCAGCGATGCCTCGCCGCTATCGACGGCGCCCCCCTCGGCACTGAGCAATCTGTCGTTCATCGCGCCAGCTCCTTTAGGGCAGCGGCGATCAGGGTATCAAGCGCGGCATGCTCACCGGCGCGGCGCACCGCGGCCTGCGCCTCCGGGCGGCGATAGCCCAGATTGACCAGCGCCGATACCGCATCCGCCTGCATTCCCGCCGCCGCGCCTTCACCGGCGGGGCTTTCTCCGGCGGCAAAGCCGAGATCCACGGCACCTGTCTTATCGCGCAATTCAGAAACGATCCGCTGCGCCAGCCTTGCCCCGACACCGCCGGCCTGGGTCAGCGCCGCCTTGTCGCCGCCGGATATGGCATCGGCCAGGGCGGCGGGGGCCAGCACGCTTAAAATGGACAGGGCAACCCTGGCCCCCACCCCCTGCACCGTCAGCAGCAGGCGGAACCAGTCCTGCTCCGCACGTTCGGCAAAGCCGAACAGATGAATGTGATCTTCGCGAACCTGGGTTTCGATAAAGAACGAGGCCTCCGCATCGGCAGCACTGCGCGCCAGTGTGCGCGAGGTGCAGAAAACGCGGTAGCCCACCCCGCCGACATCGAGAATCAGATGATCCTCCGCCACCAGCAGCACCCGTCCCTTCAGCCAGCCGATCACGCTAATGCCTCCCGGCGGCGAACACGGTCTGCCCGCCCTTCAGGCGCCCGCCCTGCTGATGGGCATGGCAGATGGCCACGGCCAGCGCATCGGCGGCATGTTCATCGGCAATGGCGCAACCCGGCAGCAGAATATCGACCATGGCGCGAATCTGCTCCTTGCCGGCATGGCCGACGCCGACAACCGTCTTCTTCACCTGATTGGGGGCATATTCGTATATATCCACCATGGCCAGCGCCGCCGTCAGCAGCACCGCCCCGCGCGCCTGGCCGAGCTTGAGGGTCGAGGTCGGGTTCTTGTTGACGAAAGTCTCCTCCACCGCCGCCACATCGGGACGGTGGGTGGCGATCACCGCTTCCAGACCCTCATGAATCTGGCGCAGACGCTCCCCCAGCGGATCGCTGGCAGCGGTCGCCACCGTGCCGTTGGCGATATGACGGAGGCGGTTTCCCTGAACATCGATCATGCCCCAACCCGTCTTCCGCAACCCCGGATCCAGCCCCAGCAAGCGCATTCACAGCCCTCCATCCGCCGGCCTTTCCGGCCCGGAAACCGGCACCGGGTCAGGCGCTCAGCTTCTGCATCACCTCATCGGACACTTCGAAATTCGACGATACCCGCTGCACGTCGTCGTTATCCTCAAGCGTTTCCAGCAGCTTGAACAGGCTGCGCGCCTTGTCCTCATCGACCGAAACCGTATTCTGCGGCCGCCAGATAATTTCGGCACTGGCGGCAGGACCGAAGCGCTGTTCCAGCGCATCGCGCACATCGTTGAAATCCTCGGGCGCGCAGACGACCTCGTGACCGCTGTCGGAGGAGGTGCAATCCTCCGCCCCGGCTTCGAGGGCGGCCTCGAACATGGTATCGGCATCGGCAGCATCGGCGGGATAGGAAATCGCGCCGATGCGATCGAACATGAAGCCGACAGAGCCGCTCTCCCCCAGGGAGCCGCCGAATTTGGTAAAGGCGGCACGCACTTCCGCCGCCGTGCGGTTACGGTTATCGGTCAGGGTTTCGACGATGACGGCAACGCCGCCCGGGCCATATCCCTCATAGCGGATCTCTTCGAAATTGCTGCCATCGCCCTCACCGCTGCCGCGCTTGATCGCCCGGTCGATATTGTCCTTGGGCATGTTCTGCGCCCGTGCCGCCGCAATGGCGGCCCGCAGGCGCGGATTGCTGCCCGGATCGGGGCTGATCCGCGCCGCCACGGTCAGTTCCCGGATCAGCTTGGTGAAGATTTTGGCGCGCTTGGCATCCTGCGCGCCCTTGCGATGCATGATATTCTTGAACTGTGAATGTCCGGCCATCTCGACCCGGCCCCTTCCAGACTGCTGCGCCTGCCCAGGCAGGCATGAAAGACCCTCATCTCCGGCCACGACGGCTCAGGAGATCCTTACCCTGCATTGAATAACCGTTCAGGACAGTGCTGGCAAGAAGTGTGGCCGATACCCGATGCCGCAGGACAAAATCGCTTCTGAAGAAGCCCGAGGAAAAAAGACCGCCGGCACAGTATCCGCGTAATGGCTGAAAGGGATCAGTGCTCGGCCACGCCGGCCTTGACGAGAAGCTGCTGAAATTCCATCAGACGGTGGGCCATTTCCTTCTCATTCGCCGCCCCGGCCAGATATTTGTCGAGAAAACCGGGGGAGCGCAGAAAAACCATCAGTTCCGAACGCGCCGCCTCGGCGGCCGTACCTTCGGTGAACAGCCCTTCCGCGATCATGCGCAGAAGGTTCATGCCCTTGCTTACCGCATCGCCGTCCTGTTCACGCAAACGCTTGAAAAAACCGTTCTTGCGAAGCACCTTGACACATAGCTCGTCCAGCCTGTCGGCGACTTTCTGCCGCTGAAAATCCTGTAGCTGGGAATCGAGCACCATCCGCTGCAGCATGCCCAGGGAGCGGAGGCGTTCGACCACCGTGCCATTGCGCTTGACGAAGAATTCCTCGTTATCCGGGGAGTTGAGGACCGGAAGGATGAAATTGGCGATCTGGCGGCGGTTGGCTGCCCCGGTCAGCCCCTTTTCGATCTCCAGAAGCTTGGCGATCCGTACGGCGGGAGAAGGATAATCCGCCAGATATTCCGCCACAGTATCCGCCATCAGGTAACGACCGCAACGGGTGGTCATGGCATCGATCAGATCGGCGCCGCCGAAGATCGACCCCTTGCTTTTGCGCATTTCGCCCATCAGATGCCCGGCGAAGGCGACTTCCTCTCCCAGATCCCCGTCCGTCAGACGTTTGCTGGAACGGATTTCCTTTGTCACCCGCTGCGCAAGGGATGACTGGCAATTGGGCATGGAACCGGAGGCAATCAGCTTGTTCAGCTTTGCCACCGCCTTCTCGTTCTTGGCATGGCCGACATCGAGGCGCCCGCGCGAAAGCGCGGCAATCGAACACAGCGCCTGACCAAGACCGCCCTGTTCGCCGATGAATTCCTGCAGAACCGCAACCCCCGAAAGCAGTTCGCCGACAAAGGCATCAGCCACATCGAGGATCCAGCGCGGCTGGCCCGGCTCGACCAGGTCGAGAACGCGGGCAATCTTCTCTCCGGCCGTCTCGGCATCGCGCAGATAACCGACCAGACCGCAGTTGAGCAGAAAGGTACGGTCCGGTTCCTTGCGGATGCGTTCGATCGTATTCTGAAAATTGGCGACGGTGATTTCCGGAACACGGCCTTCCTTCCAGTCGGTCTTGAGCTTGACAATGGCCTGATCGATCAGGTCGTAGAGCTGCTTGATCCTGGTCTGGACATCCTGTCCCGTTTCATGCACCTGGATCAGGGCCGCGCGCTGTACCGCCCCCTGCAATACCATGCCGGAATCCTGCAGATCCTCGACATAATCGGGGCTGTGGATCAGTTCCGTTGCCGTGATCTTTTTACGCCCGAGATGATCGCGCAGCAGGCGGCTGATCGAATAACGTCCCTCGAAGGAATAGAAATCGCTGGGTTTCCAGCAGGCGACCGGCGGACCGTCCTCTTCCAGATCGAGCTTGGATTGCTTGCGGCTGTGCCCGTCCGTATAGATTTCCCGGCTGTGAAAGGTGGAATTCTTTTCGTCGAAGGATTCCTTCAGAACCCGCACACATTTGTAACCGCCGCGGATCTTCTGCTCCTTGGCGTCTTCAATGGCGTCTTTCTCGTTTTTGTGAATGGCCAGAACGGTCCAGCTCGACCCTCTCTGCCCCTGCACTTCGTAATGAATTTTGTCCTTAAGCGCAGCCATTGCCGGTACGGTTCTTTACATGGTTAACCACCGGGCAATTCTTGGCCTGCAAGGTTACGGAATGATTAATATGGAAAAATACAATCATCGCGCTGGAAAGTGCCGTTCTTTTCCTTCTTCGCGATAATCTCTTTTCTTGTTTCATTTGCCTTCGGGATACCCCGCAGGCGCCAGCCGCCCGCCGAGGCGCAGGGGGCGGATGCTCCGCGCCAGGCCGGTGCCGTCATCGCTTTCGACGATCACGCCGCAAAGCGTCGCCTCGCCAAGCGCCGGTTGAAACCGCCCCGAGGATATCTTGCGGGTAAAGCGCTGCAGCGGTTCGCTTTTTTCCATGCCGATGACGGAATCGTAATCGCCGCACATGCCGACATCGCTCTGATAGGCGGTGCCGCCGGGCAGTATCTGCGCATCGGCCGTCGGCACATGGGTATGGGTCCCGGCCACCAGCGTGGCGCGCCCGTCGCAGAAATGCCCCATCGCCATCTTCTCGGAACTCGCCTCGCCATGAATGTCGAGAAGAATGAACTGCACATCCTGCCCCAGGGCGAAATGCTTCAGAATCCGGTCAGCAGCGGCAAAAGGATCGTCAAGCGGATCCATGAACACCCGCCCCATCACCTGAGCGACAGCAATACGGCGACCATCCTGCAGCCGATACAGCCCGGCACCGCGCCCCGGCGTGCCGGGTGGGAAATTGGCCGGACGCAGCAGACGGTCCTCCTGATCGATGAAGCTGCGCGTCTCCCGCTGATCCCAGACATGGTTGCCGGTGACGATGACATCGGCACCGGCATCGAACAGGGCCGAACAGATCGCTGCGGTGATCCCGAAACCACCGGCGGCGTTTTCACCATTGACGACGACGAAATCCAGCGCCAGATCGCGGCGCAACTGTCCCAGACGGGCGATGACGGCATCCCGGCCCGAACGGCCGACGATGTCACCGAGATACAGAACCTTCACCGGATAACAATCTCCTCTTCCTCGGTGACGATAACATCCAGCCGCCGATCGGTTTCTTCCGCGGGCAGGGCTTCGGCCTCCTGCAGCGCAAAGGCGATGCCAATGGCCAGAATATCCTTCTCGGCACGCAAGCGCGCCAGCGTACGGTCGTAATAGCCGCCGCCATACCCCAGCCGATAACCGCGCCGGTCGAAAGCAAGCAGCGGCACCAGCAGTATATCGGGCAAAAGCGCCGCCTTGTCTGCTGTCGGCACCAGGGTGGAAAAGACGCCAGGCACCAATACCTCGCCGGGCTTCCAGGCGCGAAAGACGAGCGGGGCATCCCTGTCGCGCACCACGGGAAGGCAAAGCCGGTGACGATCCGATGCGGCCGACAGCGCCGGGCGGATATCCACCTCGCCGGCAATCGGCCAGTAGCCGGCGACCACCCCCGGCGGCTCATTGCCGAGAATGGCGACAATGCGTTTGGCAATGGCGGCCTCCGCCTCTTCACGCCCCGATGTGAAATCGCGGCGCAGACGGCGCATCCTTTTGCGCAGAAGGGCCTTTTCCTCCGCCAATGTCGCTTGCCGCATCTTCGCTCCGCCGCCACTCAGTCCATGTGATTGTGCCGGTCCGTCTCTTTCTGTTCCGACAGGCTGCCTGCGGCCTGAAACCGATCCGGCGTACCGGCGAGGACATTGGCTGAAACGAACGCTGGCTGAAACGGACACTGACTGAAATGAGGACGGGACCGCCCTGGCCGTATATCTGAGTAATTCCTCGAGGCCTGAACAAGTCAGGTGGGCGCCATATACCGAAACCACGATTCCGGCAGGGACAGCTCCCAAGGAATCTGCATTGGCCCTGGGAATTAGAGATACACGAACCGGGCAGTACCCGCCTTCATATTTAGGGATTCTCCATGCGCTCGGCAACCGTTTCCAGGCGCTGGAGCAAATCTTCCGGGATTTCCGCCTCTCCGCCGCCTTCGGCAAGCTGCTGGCGCAGCCTGTCGATTTCCTCATGTGCATTATGCAGATCATCGGCCAGCAGCAGGGCGGTCATGGCCAGAAGCCGCGCCTCGCCGGGGTTGCCGACCTGCCCCGCCAGCCCCCGGGCGCGCCGGTCGAGAAAGGCGCCAAGCGCCGCGACCCGCTCTTCCTCGCCGTCATCGCAGCCGATGGTATAGGCATATCCGTTGATTTCTATGGTAACCTGGGCCATGCGCAGTCCTTGAAGGTCCTCGTTAATCCGTTATCGCGCAGCCCGCCCTCACTGACCAGGCCGTCCCTCTTCAGCGGACAGCAACCGTTCGACCCGTGCGATCACCTGATCGATCTGGGTCACGGCACCGTCATTGCGCGCCTTGAGGGTTTCGTTTTCCTCGCGCAGCCGGTAAAGGGCGGCGGCGAATTTATCGCGCTCCTCGCTCACCTGCGCCAGCTCGCCGCGCAGACGCTCCACCTCCGCCGACAGTTCTTCCGGATCCGCGCCCGCCGGCGGACGGGCGGCCATGGCAGCCTCTATACGTGCCAAGGCCGCGGCAAAACGTTCTGCCGCACTACGCCTTCCCGGCCGTTCGCGGGATGCATCTGCCTGGTCATGGGCCATGGTGGTCTCCTGCCCTGCGTCGTTCCGCCGGCCCCCTGTAATAGGAGATTCGCCGGGATTCGCCCCGGACTGCAGGCTGACACAGCCCGCCGGGTGCGGCAGAGATGATATATAGGGGGCGTTTGCCCCGTCAACCGATTCAGCCGGCAAGCGGTAAAAAGCGTAATTTCAGGAATTAAGCTCCGGCTTGCAGAAATCCCTGATCCGCCACCGCAACGACGCGGCAACAAGGCAGTTGACGTTTCGGCCTTGTCCCGTCATGTTCCCCGTGATCGCGGGCAGGGCCGGCCTTGGTTTCGCGCCTTCCGCCACCCTGGCGGAGGCAGGATCCGGCATCGCCTTCCCCGGTCGGAGAATTCGGTGGCGGACCGGCAATTGCGCAAAAGGAATGCCTTGATGAGCTTCCCGGGAGGGTCTACCCGCGTGCAGGCATGGATTTCGCCCGGAGCAGACGGCACCCTCGGAATCGGGAGAACGGAAGAAACCTCTCCTGATTTGGACAGGCTATATTCTAGAGTTGAGAGCCCCGGCACATGACACAATCAACCTCCACCGTACTGACGTCATCCGAAACAAGGCAACTGGCCAATGCAATCCGCTTTCTGTCGATGGATGCGGTTGAACGCGCCCGTTCCGGCCACCCCGGAATGCCCTTGGGCATGGCGGATGTCGCAACGGTTCTGTTTTCGCGTTTTCTGAAATTCGATCCCTCGGCGCCGCGCTGGGCGGACCGGGACCGTTTCGTCCTCTCCGCCGGTCATGGCTCGATGCTGTTGTACTCCCTTCTGTATCTGACCGGTTACGAGGATGTCGACCTGGATCAGATCAAGGCATTCCGTCAGCTCGGCAGCCGCACGGCCGGCCATCCGGAATACGGTCTCGCCGCCGGGGTCGAAACGACGACGGGCCCCCTGGGCCAGGGGATTGCCACCGCCGTCGGCATGGCCCTGGCGGAAAAGGTGCTGCGGGCGCGTTTCGGCGACGATCTGGTTTCCCACCATACTTATGTGATCGCCGGCGACGGCTGCCTGATGGAAGGCATCAGCCACGAGGCCGCAGGACTGGCCGGGCGGCAGAAGCTCGACCGTCTGATCGTGCTGTTCGACGACAACGGCATCACCATCGACGGCAAGGTGGAACTGTCCTGCATCGACGATCAGCTTGCCCGCTTCCGTGCCCATGGCTGGGATGTGCGCCGCTGCGACGGCCACGACCCGGAAGATGTGGCGGCGGCAATCGCTGCGGCGAAGGAAAGCGACGCCCCCTCGCTGATCGCCTGCCGGACGATCATCGGCTACGGCGCGCCGAACAAGCAGGGAACGGCGGCAACCCACGGGGCCCCGTTAGGGGCGGACGAAATCGCGGCCGCCCGCGAGCATCTGAACTGGCCTCATCCCCCCTTCGAGGTGCCGGAGGACATCCTTTCCGCCTGGCGGCGTATCGGCGCCCGCGGCAAGGATGCCCGCCTGGCCTGGCAGGATCGTCTGGCGGCAGCAGATGCCCCCCGCCGCGAAGGGCTGATCGATGCGCTCTCGGGCAATCTGCCCAAGGATTTCGACAACCATGCCGAAAGCTACCGCAAACGGCTGATCGCGGAACAACCGAAGGTCGCGACGCGCAAGGCCTCGGAAATGGCGATCAACGCCTATGCGGAAAAAATCGGTAATTTCCTCGGCGGCTCCGCGGATCTGACCGGATCGAATCTGACCCGGGCATCCGGTTTCAAGACGATCGAGGCCAATGATGCCGACGGACAGTATGTCTATTACGGCATCCGCGAACATGCCATGGCGGCGGCGATGAACGGCATAGCCCTGCACGGGGGGCTCATCCCCTTCGGCGGCACCTTCCTGGTATTCACCGATTACTGCCGCCCGGCGATTCGCCTCTCGGCGCTGATGAAACAGCGGGTCGTCTATGTCATGACCCACGATTCGATCGGTCTGGGCGAAGACGGTCCGACCCACCAGCCGGTGGAGCATCTGGCATCGCTCCGGGCGATGCCCAATCTGCTGGTGTTCCGCCCCGCCGATGCGGTGGAAACGGCGGAATGCTGGGCGCTGGCGCTGGAAGCACGCGACATGCCCTCCGTTCTCGCATTGAGCCGCCAGGGCCTGCCGACCCTGCGCAAGGATGCTGCCGGCGGCAATCTCAGCGCCCGCGGCGCCTATGTGCTGGCGGAAGCGGAAGGCGAACACCGTGTGAGCCTTTTTGCCACCGGCTCCGAGGTGGAAATCGCCCTGGCCGCGCGCGAAGAACTGCAGCGCCAGGGCATTGGCACCCGGGTCGTCTCGGTGCCATGCATGGAACTGTTCGCCATGCAGGATATGGATTACCGTCGGGACATCCTTGCCCCCGGCACCGTCCGCGTCGCCATAGAGGCGGCTGTCGGTCAGGGGTGGGAGCCGTTTATCGGTGCGGAAGGGGCTTTCATCGGCATGAGCTCCTTTGGCGAATCCGCACCAGCCGGACAGCTTTACCGGCACTTCGGCATCACCAGGGAAAATATTGTCAGTACCGTTCAGGAGAAACTCTGACCCCACAGGCGGGTTTTCCCGCAAACGGTTGAGTGTTTGATCAGATAACGAGGATATTCGCGATATCCGCAGAGAGTGGAGAGGGAACATGGCAGTTCGTGTAGCTATCAACGGTTTCGGGCGTATCGGACGCCTGGTGCTTCGGGGCATCTATGAATCGGGCCGTGACGATATCGAGGTCGTCGCCATCAACGATCTGGGGCCGGTGGAAACCAATGCCCATCTGCTGCAGTTCGATTCCGTTCACGGCCGCTTCCCCCATGAAGTGAAGGTGGTCGGCGAGAATCTGGACATCGGACGCGGCCAGATCCGGGTCACCAGCGAACGCAACCCCGCCGATCTGCCCTGGGGCGAAATGGATGTGGACATCGCCCTTGAATGCACGGGCATTTTCACCGCCCGCGACAAGGCGGCGATGCATCTGGAAGCCGGCGCCAAGCGCGTACTGGTCTCCGCCCCCGCCACCAATGCCGACCTGACGGTGGTCTACGGCGTCAATCACGACAAGCTGGACAGCAGCCATGTCGTGGTCTCCAATGCCTCCTGCACCACCAATTGTCTGGCGCCGGTGGCCAAGGTGCTGAACGATACCGTCGGCATCCTCCAGGGCTTTATGACCACGGTGCACGCCTATACGGGAGATCAGCCCGTTCTCGACACCCTGCACAAGGATCTGCACCGCGCCCGCGGTGCCGCGCTTTCGATGATCCCGACCACCACCGGCGCCGCCCGCGCCGTCGGTCTGGTCCTGCCGGAACTGGCGGGCAAGCTCGACGGTACCTCGGTTCGGGTGCCGACCCCCAATGTCTCGATGATCGATCTGGTCTTCAATGCCGGTCGCGATACCAGCATCGAAGAAGTCAACGAAGCCATCCGCGCCGCCGCCGAAGGTCCGATGAAAGGCGTTCTGGCGGTCAACGACCTGCCGCTGGTCTCCATCGACTTCAACCACAATCCGGCCAGCTCCACCTTCGATCTGACCCAGACCCAGGTGATCGACAAGCGCCTGGTCCGGGTTCTGAGCTGGTACGACAACGAATGGGGCTTCTCCAACCGCATGGCGGACACCGCCGTTGCCATGGGCAAGCTGATCTGATGCCGGCTTTCAGGACACTGGATGATGCCGATGTCGCGGGCAAGCGTGTGCTTGTCCGCGTCGACCTGAACCTGCCGATGCAGGACGGCAAGGTCACGGACACCACCCGCATAGACCGTGTCCTGCCGACGATCGAGGAACTTTCCGCGCGCGGGGCCAGGGTGGTTCTGCTGGCGCATTTCGGCCGCCCCAAGGGCAGGCGCGTTCCGGAGATGAGCCTGCGGCCCGTTGCCCGGGCGCTTTCCGACATTCTGGGCCGCCCGGTAACCTTTGCCGACGACTGCATCGGCGAGGCGGCCGAACAGGCGATCGCCGGGCTGAAAAACGGCGATATCGCGCTTCTGGAAAACCTGCGTTTTCATCCGGGCGAGGAAAAGAACGACCCCGCCTTCGCCGATGCGCTGGCCGCCCTCGGCGATATCTTCGTCAGCGATGCCTTTTCCTGCGCCCATCGCGCCCATGCCTCCACCGTGGGACTGGCCGAACGCCTGCCGACCTATGCCGGGCGCTGCATGGAGGCAGAGCTGTCGGCCCTGAATGCGGCGCTGGAAAACCCGGCCCATCCGGTTGCGGCCGTGGTCGGCGGTGCCAAGGTATCGACCAAGCTGGATCTGCTGGGCAATCTTCTGGAAAAGGTCGATTATCTGATGATCGGCGGGGGCATGGCCAACACCTTCCTGGCGGCCAAGGGCTTCGATGTCGGCAAATCCTTGTGCGAACACGATCTGGCCGCCACCGCGCGCGAAATCATGGACCGCGCCGACGGTTCCGGCTGCCGGATCCTGTTGCCGGTGGATGCGCTGCTGGCGAAGGAATTCGCGGCCAATGCCCCGCACCGCGTGGCGGCCATCGAAGATGTCGGCGGGGATGAAATGATCCTCGATGCCGGGCCGGAAACCGTCAAGGCCCTCACCGCCGTTCTGCGCGAATGCCGGACCCTGGTCTGGAACGGTCCCATGGGCGCGTTTGAAATTCCGCCCTTCGACACCGCAACCGTGGCCCTGGCCCGGGCGGCGGCGGAACTGACGAAGGCAGGGCGGCTGCTGTCGGTGGCCGGCGGCGGCGATACGGTCGCCGCCCTGAATCATGCCGGTGTGGCCGGCGATTTTACCTACGTTTCCACGGCAGGCGGCGCCTTCCTCGAATGGCTGGAAGGCAAGACACTGCCGGGTGTCGCGGCATTGATGCAATAAACATCCGGCAGGCTGCCTGCCGGAATACCGAGCGAACTGGGACAGGACGAAAAGAGAAGAGGACCGCAATGAGCGTACAGGATCTTAATGCAATCGCCCGCCAGATGGTGGCCAAGGGCAAGGGTATCCTCGCCGCCGATGAAAGCACGGGCACGATCAAGAAACGCTTCGATACCATCGATGTCGAATCGACCGAGGACACCCGCCGCGCCTATCGCGAACTGCTGTTCACGACCGAAGGCGCGGAAAAATATATCAGCGGCGTGATTCTGTATGACGAGACCCTGCGTCAGAGCGCCAGCGATGGCCGCCGCCTGGCCGATATCCTGAAGGAAAAGGGAATTCTGCCCGGCATCAAGGTCGATATGGGAGCCAAGGATCTGGCCTTCGCCCCGGGCGAAAAGGTCACCGAGGGACTGGACGGCCTGCGCGAGCGCCTGGCCGAATATGTCACGCTGGGGGCCAAGTTCACCAAATGGCGGGCCGTGATCTCGATCAGCAAGCATGGCAAGCCGTCGGATTATTGCCTCGATGCCAATGCCCATGCCCTGGCCCGCTACGCCGCCCTGGCCCAGGAAGCCGGGCTGGTGCCGATCGTCGAACCCGAAATTCTCATGGACGGCGATCACAGCATCGAACGTTCCGCCGTGGTCACCGAAAAGACCCTGCGCCGCGTCTTCGCCGCCCTGTACGACCATCGCGTATCGCTGGAAGGCATGGTCCTGAAGCCGAATATGGTGCTCTCGGGCTACGATGCGCCGGAACGGGCCGGTGTCGAAGAAGTCGCCAAGGCGACGGTTGAAACCTTCCTGCGTGCGGTTCCCGCCGCGGTGCCGGGTATTGTCTTCCTCTCCGGCGGACAGACGGAAGAGGAATCGACGGCGCATCTGAACGCCATGAACCGGCTGGGCCCGCTGCCGTGGGAACTGTCCTTCTCCTATGGCCGGGCATTGCAGGCCTCGGCGCTGCAGGCATGGCGGGGCAACCCCGATAATGTCGCCGCGGCCCAGGCGGCCTATCTGCATCGGGCCCATATGAACAGCCTGGCCCGTTCCGGCGAATACGATCCGTCGATGGAAAAATAGCCTCGGCCCGAGGTTTCGGTTTGCAGCCGGGGGCGCGGGAATATCCCGCGCCCTTATTCGTTTCCGCTCCCCAGGCCGGAGGTCCGGCCGATCAGGACTTTTTGCCTCCGTTCAGGGCAGGCGGCAATCGAGGAAACCGTCATCGAAGGGGGTGCCGAGCAGCATCCGCCTGCCCTGCACCGCCGCGGCGGAAGAGGCGGAAAACAGACTGCCGTCATCGCTGAAAATCCGCTCCTTGCGGTATCCGCCCTGCCCGTCCGCCGTCAGGCGATAAACCTCGCTCGGGGCCTTGTTGCCGGCATCGCTGGCATGAGCAACGAAGCTGAGCAGTTTCGGATGCCCCGCCACCCAGACGGCCCCGCTTTCATCGCCGTTCAGATTATCCGCGCCCATATCCATCTCCATGCGGCGGCGGTTGCTCAGCATGCCGGTTTGCGGATCCCAGTCGAAAACGAACACCGCCCGGTCGATTGCCGCCGCCACGAACAGCCTGTCACCCTTGTCATTGACCCATACGCCGCTGGCATAGCGAAACCCTTCCGCCGCGACCCTCAGCGTCAACCCATCGGCGTAAACCAGATTCGATGCCGGCAGGCGGCCGTAATCCTCCAGCTTGCGCAGAATACCGCTCAACCCGTGATCGTTGGTGACATAGAAACGCCTATCGTCGAGGGCGAAGACATCGTTCGGTGCGCTGATCGCCTGATCCCTGATCGTGCGAATACGGCGCAGTGGCTTGCCGGGCTCAAAGCGAAAGACCGCGATCTCATGCCCTTGCCGCGCCCCCTCCCCCCGCCAGGGATGATTGACCACGAAAATATAAAGACCGCCGTCGCGCCCGCGCGTAACCGACAGGCCATGGGGGTGAAAGGCATTGCTGGCGCCCGGGGTCAGATTCTTCAGCCGCCCCGTGGCCGTGTCATACAGGTAAAGCGCGCCCGGAACCGGCGACCCGCGCGCCGCCGCGCGGCGGTCATCCGATGATATGACGGCCAGACCGGGCCCCGCGGACAAGGGGAGGAATTCCACATCCTCCGGTCCCGCCACGCCCTCGATTCTTGTGCAGGACCCGGCAAAGGCGCGCGGCACATCGCGCAATTGTCCGGCGGCAACATAGAGATAGGCCCCATAACCGGCCGTCAGCAGAACAAGAACCGTAACGACAATCAGAATCCTGCGCATAACGCCCCCCATGCATGGCGGGGGGATGATACGGCTCAGCCCCCGGCTGTCGCTTCCTCTTCCCCCAGGCCGAGGGTTTCACGGTTCTGATCGAACTGCAAGCGGGCAAGCCGGGCATAAAGACCGTTTTTCGCCATCAGCTCCTTATGGGTGCCGGATTCGACAATCCGCCCGTGATCGAGCACCACGATCCGGTCGGCCTTCAGCACCGTGGCCAGGCGATGGGCGATGACCAGCGTCGTCCGCCCCTTCATCAGCACATCCAGACCGGCCTGAACGGCCCGTTCGCTTTCGGCATCCAGCGCCGATGTGGCCTCGTCCAGCAACAGTACCGCCGGATCGCGCAACAGGGCACGGGCAATGGCGATACGCTGACGCTGACCGCCGGAAAGGCGCGTACCCCGTTCGCCGAGTTCCGTTTCCATGCCTTCCGGCAGATGATCGAGGAAATCGAGCACGCCGGCGGCACGGGCCGCGGCCATCACTTCCTCGTCGCTGGCATCGGGACGGCCATAGCGGATATTCTCGGCCAGGCTGCGGCTGAAAATCACCGGATCCTGCGCCACCAGCCCCATGCAGGAGCGCAGCTCCACCGGGTCGAGGCGGGCGATATCGATACCGTCGAGGCAGACACAGCCTTCATCCGGATCGTAAAAGCGCAGCAGAAGCTGGAACACCGTCGTCTTCCCCGCCCCGGAAGGGCCGACCAGAGCCACGGTCTCGCCAGGGCGCACCGTCAGGGAAAAATCCTCCAGCGCCGAAACGCTGGGGCGGGTCGGATAATGGAAGGTCACATCCTCGAAATCGATTTTTCCCTGCACGGGCCGCGGCAGGGACAAGGGATCGGCCGGAGCCTTGATCTTCGGTTCCGTATGCAGCAGTTCCATCAGCCGTTCCGTCGCCCCCGCGGCCCGCTGCAGATCGCCCCAGACCTCGCTCAGCGCGCCAACGGCACCCGATACCACGATGGCATAGAAAACGAAGGCGGCAAGCTGACCGCTGGTCAACGTGCCGCCGGCGACATCGCGGGCGCCGATCCACAACACCAGATCCACGGCGCCGAAAACCAGCATGATCACCGCCGCCGTCAACCAGGCGCGCGAACGGATACGCCGCACCGCCGCCGCGAAGGCATCCTCGGTGGCACGGGCGAAGCCTTCCCTGTCCGCCGCTTCATGAGTGAAGGCCTGCACGGTCTGCACCGCATTCAGGCTTTCCTCGGCCATCGAGCTGACATCGGCGACACGGTCCTGCGCCAGACGCGACAACATGCGCACCTTGCGCCCGAAATAGACGATCGGCACCACCACCAGCGGCACGAACAGCAGAATCAGCCCCGCCAGCTTCGGCGCCGTCAGCACCAGCAGGACCATGCCGCCGAGAAACAGCAGGACATTGCGCAGCGCCACCGAGGCACTGGAGCCGATCACCGACTGAATCAGCGTGGTATCCGTGGTCAGGCGCGAAAGTACCTCGCCGGTGCGGGTCAGTTCGAAGAATTCCGGATTGAGGTTCAGAACATGGTTGTAGACCGCGCGGCGAATATCGGCGACCACGCGTTCCCCCAGCCATGTCACCAGATAAAAGCGGCCGAAGGTGGCGAAGGCCAGCACCACGATCACCCCGAACAGGGCGAGGAAATACTGATCGAGAAACGCCGCCTGCGACTGGCTGAAACCGTTATCCACCATGCGCCGCACCGCCTGACCGATAGCCAGCGTCGCCCCGGCGGCCACCGTCAGCGCCACCAGCGCCCCGGCCACCACCCAGCGATAGGGGCGCAGAAAGGGAAGGATCCCGCGCAGGGCCTTTACATTACGGCTTTTCGGCCTCTCATCGGGGGCGGAAGAGGGCGATTGATCTGCGGAGGTCTGGTCCTGGGATTGTCTGCTCACGAAGCCACCGATTCATGTTGCCGGCCGCCGCAGGGCCGCGGAAAACGGGGCCTGAGGCGGCAGGAAGGGTGAAAAAGCGTTACCGCGTGGATATAACAGGCGCGGATCGGCAAAACAAGCGATTGCGGGGTTGAAAGATGGCCGAAGCTCCGCTATAAACCGGCCTCCGTTGCGGAGTGAAGATCATGAAAAAAGACATTCATCCTGACTATCACGAGATTACCGTGCAGCTTACCGATGGCAGCACGTACAAGACGCGCTCCACCTGGGGCAAGGAAGGCGACACGCTGGTCCTCGATATCGACCCCAGCACCCACCCGGCCTGGACCGGCGGCTCTGCCCGCCTGGTCGACAGCGCCGGCCGCGTCGCCAAGTTCCAGAAGCGTTTCGGTAATTTCGGCCTGAAAACCTGACCGGCCGCGTTTCCGGTCCGGATCGGTGAAAATCCCCGCCATCGCGCGGGGATTTTTTATTGCCGTCCTTCTCCCGTCCCTGTCAGCCACGCACAAAAAACCCGCCCGAAGGCGGGTCAGGGCAAACGCCTGAAGGGAGCCCTCCCTCAGGCGATAAAAGCCCCTCAGTCCTTCTTCAGGACATGATTGGGATTGATCATGCCGATGACATGATAGCCGCTGTCCACATGGTGGATTTCGCCGGTCACGCCATGGGACAGGTCGCTCAGCAGATAGAGGGCCGCATCGCCGACATCCGTCAGGGTGATCGGCCGCTGCAACGGCGAATGATCGCGCGAATAGGCATAAACATAGCGCGCCGCGCCGATGGCCGAACCGGCAAGCGTGCGCATCGGCCCGGCCGAGAGCGCATTGACGCGAATACCCTTCTGCCCCAGATCGACGGCCATGTAGCGCACGCTGGCCTCCAGCGCCGCCTTGGCCACCCCCATGACATTGTAATTGGGAATCACCGTGCGCCCGCCGCTGAAGGTAAGCGTCAGCAGCGCGCCGTCCTCTTCCATCAGCGGTTCGGCCAGGCGGGCCACCTCGGTAAACGAGTAGCAGGAAATCTGCATCGTCTGGACAAAGTTGTCCTGCGTCGTATCGACGTAACGGCCCTTCAGGTCCGACTTGTCGGTAAAGGCAATGGCATGAACGACAAAGTCGATCTTTCCCCAGCGTTCCTTCAGGGCGGAGAAGACCCCTTCCATGTCTTCCGGGTTGGTGACATCGCAGGGAATCAGGAAATCCGACCCCACGGATGCCGCCAGGGGCTTGACCCGTTTGCCGAAGGCCTCTCCCTGATAGGTGAAGGCCAGTTCCGCCCCCTGCCTGTGCAGCGACTGGGCAATGCCCCAGGCGATCGAATGATCGTTCGCCACGCCCATCACAAGGCCTTTTTTGCCTGCCATCAGGCCCGATACATTTTTCATCCCCAGGGTCCCCTCGATTATTCCGGCTTGTTTGTTGTGGTTGTATGGACCAACACGCTACTGCCAGCGCCGGAAAATCAATGTTGCATTGGTTCCGCCGAAACCAAAGCTGTTGGAAAGCACGATATTCAGGCCTGCATTGTCTATGTTCTCGCGGATGATCGGCACATCGGCCGCCGCCGGATCCAGCTCCTCGATATGGGCGGAGGGGCGGAGGAAGTCATGTTCCATCATCAGCAGCGAATAAATCGCCTCGTTGGCGCCTGCCGCGCCCAGGGCATGGCCGGTCAGGGAT
>JALXAG010000018.1 GCA_026992315.1 Sneathiellales bacterium
GGGGCTGCGGGCCATCCGCTTCGATCTGCAGCAGAAGGGGCTTTCGGAAGAGGATATCGATGCGGCGCTGAGCGCCCTGCGGGCAGAACACGAGGATGCGGATCTGGAAGCGGCCCGCCGTTTCTGTCGCCGCCGCCGTCTGGGGCCCTATCGCCGCCGCCCGTCCCGCGAAGGGGACGGGAAACGCGATCTCGCCGCCCTGGCACGCAATGGTTTCAGTTACGCCATTGCCCGCCGGGTGCTGGAAGTGGAAGAACCGGAGGATGACTGATCGCTGCCAGCATGTCTTATAATTGACATATTTTAATTTATTGTCTATATATGGGCAATGGAGGTAAGATCATGTTTCCTGCGGAAACCATGGATGCGGCAGAAGTGCCGGCAATTGATTTTTCCGGGGTGGATCCGGCGGCGGCGCTGCGGGGTTTTTTTGCCATCGCCGCGCTCTGGCAGCTGAGCGAGAAGCAGGGCATTGCCTTGCTCGGCATGCCGTCACGGGCGACATATCACAAATGGAAATCGGGCAAGGCCGGCAGGTCGCTGCCGCACGATACCCTGACGCGAATCGGCTATGTCGCGGGTATTTTCAAGGCATTGCAGATCCTTTACAGCGATGCGGCACAGGCCGACCGCTGGCTGCGCCAGCCGAACCGGCATTTCGCGGGCAAGACGCCGTTGGAGGTGATGACGGCGGGAGACATGGTCGAACTGGCGCGCGTGCGCCAGTATCTAGATGCCGCCCGCGGTGCCTGGGGCTGACGATGGATGCCGCGATTCCGCATCCGCGGCGTATTGTCTGGCCGGTTTCCTACAGGATCATTGCCAGCCGTTACCCGCCGATAGAAGTCTTCGAACGCACGGGGCTGGATGAGAAGGCGGTGCAGGCGCTGATTGCATTGGAGCAGATGACCAATCCGCGCCTTCGCCAGAGGCTGGGCAGGCTTTCGCTGGTGCCGGAGGAGCAAATCGTTACCGGGGAAGGCGCCGGTTACGTGATGGCCGCCTTCACCCATGTCAATCCGCGCGGTTCCCGTTTCAGCGATGGCAGCTATGGGGCCTGGTATGCGGCCGACAGTGTTCAAAGCGCAATTGCCGAACACAGCCATCACTGGGCGCGTTTTGCCGCCGACAGCGACGATCCGCCGCGTTCCGAGGACATGCGCGTCTTATGTGCCCGTGTGGATGCCGATCTTGTCGATATCGGCGATCTCGATGAAGCGGAACGGAAGCGCATACTCGATCCTTCCGATTACGGGGCGAGCCGCGATTTCGCCCGCATGGTGCGCGAACAGGATCTGGCCGGGTTGCATTACACCAGTATTCGTGCCCCCGGCGGCCTGTGTGTCTGCTTTTTCCGACCCGATTGCGTCAGCCTGCCGGTCAGGCAGGAAAGGCATCTGAAGTACCACTGGGATGGCCGTCGCGTCGACAGGGTATTCGATTATACGCAGGAGCGCTGGCGGGTGCTGTAAGCCCTTTTTTCGGCGGCGTCTTCGGGCATAACGGTATTGCATTGCAATAATTATTACGATTAACATGCTTTTCTGTTACAACATAGCAAGCCGCAATACGGATCGGGGATGATCCGATAGGCCGGCAGGGCGGGTGTGGCCGTATCGGTAACGTTTACGGCCTGGCGCCGGTGGCAGAACAAGAACCGCCGGGAAGGCGGTTCCCGGGGCGGGGTGGCCCCGGGCATATCAGTCGAGGAGAGGGGTAAGATGACCGGACAAGGCAATATGAACATCGACGAGCATATGGAAACCTATCGCGGTTTCATCAGGCTTTCGATCGGGGGCGTTATTGTTCTGGCTGTCATTCTGGCGTTGATGGCGATCTTTTTGTTGTAAGGCGCCGGAAGCCGGAAGATCGCGGCCGGGCACGGGCCACGGACCGCGGCATCATATTTCGTAGTTTACTTGCGTGAAGCGGCCGCCCCGGGCCATCTCGGTGCGGCCCTTTTGTATCCGGGCCGGATCCGTTCAGCGCTATGCGCTGATACGTGTTTGCTGAATATGCAGGATTTTCCGGCCGGTTTTGTCGATTGAGTGCGGCTTGTGGCCGTGCCGCAACGAGGGAGGCGTCATGAAAATCGGAATTCCCAAGGAACGCCGGGAATATGAAAAACGTGTCGCGGCCGTGCCGGACACGGTACGTAAATATATCGGGCTCGGCTTCGATGTGACGGTCGAGACCGGCGCCGGCGAGATGGCAGGTTTTCCCGATGAAGAGTACCGGGAAGCCGGTGCCGTCATTGCAGCGGATGCGACCGAAACGCTGAAAGATGCGGATCTGGTGCTGAAGGTGCAGCGGCCGATGACCCCCGAAGATGGCGGCATCAACGAGGCGGCTTTGCTGAAGGACGGGGCCGTGCTGGTGGCGATGCTGCAGCCGACCCGCGATGCGGATGCATTCGCGGATTACGCCAGGCGCAACATCACCTGCTTCGCGATGGAACTGATGCCGCGCATCACCCGCGCCCAGTCGATGGATGTACTCTCCTCGCAGTCGAATCTGGCCGGGTATCGCGCCGTTATCGAGGCCGCCTATGAATTCAACCGTGGCATGCCGATGATGATG
>JALXAG010000019.1 GCA_026992315.1 Sneathiellales bacterium
TCCCAGATATGCAGGCCATCCTTGGTTTCGACGCATTCATTGGCGACGCCGGGGCCGATCACCTCCGACAGGCCGTAGATGTCGACGGCATGCATGTCGAAGGCTTCCTCGATTTCCCGGCGCATCGAATTGGTCCAGGGCTCGGCGCCGAAAATACCCACCTTCAGCGATGTATCGCGCGGATCCAGCCCCTTTGCCTTGAATTCATCGAGGATGGCCAGCATGTAGGACGGTGTCACCATGATGACATCGGGCCTGAAATCGCAGATCAGCGAAACCTGGCGTTCGGTCATGCCGCCGGAGACGGGAATCACCGTGCAGCCCAGCCGTTCCGCCCCGTAATGGGCCCCCAGACCGCCGGTAAACAAGCCATAGCCATAGGCGACGTGAACCTTGTCGCCGGTCCGTCCGCCGGAGGCGCGGATGGAACGGGCGACGACATCGGCCCAGACATCCAGATCCGCCTTGGTGTAGCCGACCACGGTGGGCTTGCCGGTGGTGCCGGAGGAGGCATGAATGCGCGCGATTTTCTCCTGCGGTACCGCGAACAGGCCGAAGGGATAATTATCGCGCAGATCCTGCTTGCGGGTGAAGGGGAAGCGCGCCAGATCGGCAAGGGACTTCAGATCCTGCGGATGCACGCCGGCGGCATCGAACTGCCGGCGGTAATGGGGCACGCTGTCATAGGCGTGCTGCAGGCTCCATTTCAGCCGCTTCAGCTGCAGGGCGGCGATTTCGTCGCGGCTGGCGGTTTCGATCGGATCGAGGATCGAGGGATCCGGGGTCAGGTCCAGCATGGTTTCCTCCCTGTTCCTGTCGGTCGTTCTTGCGGTCGGTTTCTTCAGGCGGCTTCCAGCATCAGGGCGATGCCCTGGCCGACACCGATGCACATGGTGCACAAGGCCCGTTTCAGGCCGCGTTCGCGCAGCTCCAGCGCTGCGGTCAGGGCCAGGCGGGCGCCGCTCATGCCCAGCGGATGGCCGAGCGCGATGGCCCCGCCGTTGGGATTGACGTGCTCGGCATCGTCCGGCAGGCCGAGCATGCGTAGAACCGCCAGGGCCTGCGCGGCAAAGGCTTCGTTCAGTTCGATCACATCCACATCGCCGATCGACAGGCCGAGGCGATCGAGCAGTTTCTGCGTTGCCGGGGCCGGGCCGATGCCCATGATGCGCGGGGCGACGCCTGCGGTGGCCATGCCGGTGATCCGCGCCAACGGCTGCAGGCCATGGCGTTCGATGGCCTTTTCCGAGGCGATCAGCAGGGCCGCCGCCCCGTCATTGACGCCGGAGGCATTGCCGGCGGTGATGCAGCCGCCCTTGCGGAAGGGCGTCGGCAGCTTGGCCAGTTTTTCGAGCGAGGTCAGGCGCGGGTGCTCGTCGCGATCGACGATGACGGGATCGCCCTTGCGCTGGGGAATTTCCACCGCGCAGATCTCCTTGGCCAGGCGGCCGTTCGCCTGCGCGGCGGCGGCGCGTTCCTGCGAGCGCATGGCGAAGGCGTCCTGATCGCTTCTGGCGATATCGAATTCCTCGGCCACGTTTTCAGCGGTTTCGGGCATGCTGTCGATGCCATGGCGTTCCTTGATCAGTTTGTTGACGAAACGCCAGCCGATGGTGGTGTCGAAGATTTCGGCCTTGCGCGAGAAGGCGGTTTCCGCCTTGCCCATGACGAAGGGCGCCCGGCTCATGCTTTCCACCCCGCCGGCGATCATCACCTCGGCCTCGCCGGTGCGGATGCTGCGCGCGGCCAGGCCGACGGCATCCAGCCCCGAACCGCACAGCCGGTTGATGGTCGCCGCGGGAACGGTTTCCGGCAGTCCCGCCAGCAGCACGGCCATGCGGGCGACATTGCGGTTGTCCTCGCCCGCCTGGTTGGCGCAGCCCATCAGCACATCGTCGATGGCGGCAGGTTCCAGCCCTGCATTGCGCGCCAGCAGATTGCGGATGGTCAGGGCGGCCATGTCGTCCGGGCGCACGGCCGACAAGGCGCCGCCATAGCGGCCGATGGGGGTGCGGATGCCATCGCAGATATAGGCTTCGTTCATGATGCGCTCGCTCCTTCGTCGCCGGCGATGACCGCGCCCTTGATGCTGCGCGATGCGCCGCGGAATTCCGCGATATGTTCGCCGTTCTGGTTGGTGATGCGGATATCGTACAGGCCGTTGCGCCCGCCTTTGAATATTTCCGTCGCCACAGCCGTCAGCCGGTCGCCGAGACGCGCCGGGGCAAGAAAGCTGATCTGGCAATGCTGGGCGACGGCATTGACGTTGTAGGAATTGCAGGCAAAGGCAAAGGCCGTATCGGCGAGGGTGAAGATCAGCCCGCCATGACAGATGCCGTGGCCGTTGAGCTTGCGTTCGTTGACCACCATGCTCAGGGTCGCGGTGCCGGGGCCGACGCTGTCGACGGTGATGCCCAGCTCCTGCGCGGCGATATCGCGCGAATACATGGCTTCGGCGCAGGCCCGTGCCAGGGCGACGGGGTTGGATGCGTTCATGTCAGTTTCCCGTAAAAGACGGTTTGCGTTTTTCCATGAAGGCGCGCACGCCCTCGCGGTAATCGTCGCTGCGGCCGAGGCG
>JALXAG010000020.1 GCA_026992315.1 Sneathiellales bacterium
ACGATTGCGGCAGTCTTTCTCGGCATGGCCGGGGCGATATTCGCCAATATCAAGAAATTCGTCGATCCGATCGATGTCGCCTTTTCCGGCGCCACCATCGGGGTATGGATGATTCTGATGGTGATCTTGGGCGGGCGCGGCACCCTGTGGGGGCCGGTGATCGGCGCGGTTCTTTTCCAGGTGCTGAACGAATTGTTCTGGACCTATCTGCTGGGCTGGCAGCGCGTGGCGCTCGGGGTGATGATCGTTCTGATCGTGGTGTTCTTCCCCGAAGGGATCATGGGCTGGCTGCGCGAGCGTTTCCCCGAACGTTTCGGCATTCGCGTCGATGAAAGCATGGTGCGGGAGGAAAATGCCGAAGGAGGGGCGTCATGAGCGTATTGCTTGATGTGAAGAACGTCTCCAAGCGCTTCGGCGGCGTCATCGCCAATGAAGACATTTCCATGCAGGTGGCCGAAGGCAGCATCGTCGGCCTGATCGGGCCCAACGGTTCGGGCAAGACGACGCTGTTCAATTCGATCGTCGGCTATCACCCGGTCGATGCCGGCTCGATCCGCTTCGACGGTGTCGAGACGACATCGCTTCTGGTGCCGGATATCGCCCGGCTGGGACTGCTGCGCACCTTCCAGCAGACGCGCATCTATGGCGGCATGACCTGCGTGCAGAACATGCTGATATCGACATCGATGCGCACAACATCCTTTCTGTCGCTGTTCTCTTCCCAGAAGGGGGAGCGCACGGACAGGGCCGAGGAACTGTTGGAATTCGTTGGCCTCTATCCGAAGCGCCATCTGATGGCGGGGGATCTGTCCTTCGGTCAGCAGAAGCTGCTGGAATTCGCCATGGCCCTGATGAACGAGCCGAAGATGCTGATGCTTGACGAGCCGACGGCCGGCATCAACCCCACCCTGATCAACGGGCTGATCGACCGGCTGAAGCGGGCCAACAGCGAATTCGGCATTACCCTGCTGGTGATCGAGCACAATATGCGCGTGATCATGAATCTGGCTGAGCACATCTACTGCCTGGCCCATGGCCGTATGCTGGCCGAGGGCAGGCCGGAAGACGTTCAGAACGACAAGCGCGTGCTCGATGCATATCTGGGAGCGCAGTGATGAGCGACGATACTGAAAAGAAAAAAATCAGCGGCTACGGTACCGGTTCGGTCGATGTCGTCATGTCGGTCAGCGATGTGGCGCGCGAAGCCGAAAAGATCGCCGCCGCCGCGCCGCCGAAAAGCGAACTCGATGCCCTGGCGGGGGACGATGTTTTTCTGGCCATCGACGATCTGCGCGCCGGTTACGGCAAGATGGAAATTCTGCACGATTTCTCCCTGCGTATCGGGCGGGGCCAGTCCCTGTGTCTGATCGGCCCCAACGGTGCGGGGAAGTCGACGGTGCTGCATTCCATTTTCGGCTTCACCAACATCTATTCGGGCCGGATCGTGGCCGGGGGGCAGGATGTCACGGCCCTCAGCTCCAATGAGAAACTCAAGGCCGGCATCGCCTATGTGCTGCAGGACAATTCGGTCTTCCCCGATATGACGGTGGAGGAAAACCTGCTGATGGGCGGGTTCCTGAAGGACAAGCCGTCCGAAGCCAGGGAAGCGGCGGAACGCGTGTTCGCGAAATACGGCCGCCTGGCGGAACGGCGCAGCATGCCGGCGCGGGTGCTCTCGGGCGGGGAGCGGCGCCTGCTGGAAATCTCCCGTGCCCTGGTCATGGATCCGGAGATCCTGCTGATCGACGAGCCCTCCATCGGGCTGGAGCCGCGGTTCATCGACATGGTGTTCGAAATTCTCGAAGACCTGCAGCGGCGTGACGGCAAGACCATCATCATGGTCGAGCAGAACGCCAAGAAAGGGCTGGAATTTGCCGATCTCGGCTATGTGCTGGTCTCGGGCCAGCTGGCCAAGGCCGGGCCAGGTAGCGAACTGCTCGACGATCCCGATGTCGGCCGTCTGTTCCTGGGCGGGTGAGGGACCCTCGCGTCGGGATCGCGTTTCAAAGGCGGGGCCGGTCCCCGCCTTTTTCATGCCGGAAACGGAGGGCTGAAAAGCGGCGCTCAGCCGCGCCTGCTCATGGCGCGCACCGATATGGGGCGCTGTTCCAGTATGGCTTCCATGGCGAAGAGGGCGGTGACGGAATCCAATTCGACCTTTTCGATCAGGCGTTTGTAGACACGGTCGTATTCGCCGATACTGGCAACGACGATTTTCAGCAGATAATCGTAATCGCCGCCGATGCGGTAGAAATCGGTCACCTCCTCGATGCTCGCGACATGGGCGCGGAATTGCTCCAGCCAGTCGGCCTTGTGGTGGCGGGTGCGGATCATCACGAAAACGACCAGGTCGAGGCCCAGCTTTTCCCGGTTCAGCCGCGTCACCGCCCCATCGATGAAGCCCGCCTTCCTTAAATTCTGCAGTCGCCGCCAGCAGGCATTCTGCGACAGCCCGACCCGTTCGGCCAGATCCCGCTGCGACAGCCCGGCATCCTGCTGCAGGCACTGCAGGATCCGCGCATCAATATGATCTATTTCACCGTCAATCATACGATCATATGACCACAAGATACCCG
>JALXAG010000021.1 GCA_026992315.1 Sneathiellales bacterium
GCAACGATTTCTATCGCCAGTGGCTGGATGAGAGCATGACCTATTCATCGGCGCTGTTCGCCAGCCCCGAGGACAGCCTGCAGGATGCCCAGCACAACAAATACCGCGCCCTGGCACGGCGCATGGCGCTGCGGCCCGATCACGAGGTGCTGGAAATCGGCTGCGGCTGGGGCGGTTTCGCCACCTTTGCCGCCCGTGAAATCGGCTGCCGCGTCCATGGCATCACCATCTCGCGGGAACAGTACGAATACGCCTGCCAGCGCATACAACAGGAAGGGCTGAATGAAAAAGTCACGGTGGAAATGCGCGATTACCGCGATGTCGGGGAACGGTTCGACCGCATTGCCTCCATTGAAATGTTCGAAGCCGTGGGCGAAAAACACTGGCCGCGCTATTTCTCGATCCTTCATGACAGGCTGAAACCGGGCGGCGTTGCCGGCCTGCAGGTCATCACCATTGACGAGCAGTATTTCGACGATTACCGCAAGACCATGGATTTCATCCAGAAATACATCTTCCCGGGCGGGATGCTGCCGACCAAGACCATCCTGCGAGAGCTGACGGAGAAGTCCGGCCTGCTCTGGCGCGAGGCCGAGGCCTTCGGCCAGCATTACGCCGAAACCCTGGCACAGTGGCATGAAAAATTCCTGCAATCCTGGCCGGAAATCCGCCGCATGGGTTTCGACGATCGCTTCAAACGCATGTGGGAATATTATCTGTGCTATTGCGAAGGGGGCTTCCGCTTCGGCAGCATCGACGTGGTGCAGATGAGCATTGCCCGCCCCTGACCCTTGCCCGCCGGCGGCCCCATAACCGCCGGCAGCGCAGCGCCATCGTCGGGAACTGCCGGGCCGCCGGATATCAGACTTTCAGGCGGCGGGCGATCCAGCCCAGAACGGTGCCGATGACGGGCAGGTGGCGGTAAAACCCTTCGGCGGCATCCCAGTAATCGACATGCTCCTGCACCCTGCCATCGGCGGCCAGGGTGATTTCCGATGTGCCGGTAACCCACCAGCCTGCCCTGCCCAGCCGCTTCGGCGCCAGGTAGAAACGCCATTTGATCATATATGCGGATCCGCTGCCGTAGCGGGCCATGACCTTGAGGCGGGGATTGTCGCAATTGGCGAACATATCCTCGAACACCGCGCGGATCCGCTTGATGCCGCGGACATCGTTGAACGGGTCGCAAAAGCGGGCATCGGCGGTGAAGAAAGCCTCCAGCCGGTCGAGATCGCGTTCGGTGAAGGATTCCATGAACGCGATATAGCGGCTGAGGGGATCCCCGGTCTCATCCATGTTAGGGTCCGGCCGTGTCAAAAGCGGAAAACCGGGTTGAACCACCGGCTGACCGGCCCGGTCAGCACCAGGGGGCTTTCGGTCGCGATCATGGCGATACAGTCTTCCCCGGCCAGGGCGCCGGGGGCATGATCCGTTTCCTCGTCGCAGGCCTCCAGATCGCCGGGATGAAACGTCTGCCCGCAGGAGGCATAGCCCCCCTGCAGCACCAGGGTGAATTCCTGTCCGGTATGGGTATGCCTGGGCATGGTCTTCCCCGGTTTCAGGCGGATCAGCGCCGCCCGCCCGCCCTGAACGTCAAGCCCGTGATAGCCTATTCCGGGCCAGATCGGCATCCATGGCACGGCGGAAAGCGCATCGATGCCGAACAGGGCCAGCGGCGGCGGCACATCCGGCGCAACCCGTGCAGCGGGTGCATCGTCATTGACCGCATCGGGAATATCGAGCATTTCCAGCGTCCGATCGCGCAGGCCGGCCGATATTTCGGCACCGTCCCTGTTTTCCAGCAACAGCCCGGCCGCCGCCTCGAACAGGCTCATCTGGCGGCGGCAGGAACGGCAGAAACTGAGATGGCAGGCAATGGCCAGGGCCGACGGTTCGGGAAGATTGCCCGCCGTGTAATCGAGTATCTGCTCGACAGCGGGATGATGCACCGGCTGCCGCCCGCCCGCCTTTTCCGCCGCGGCCCGCCCGCCGCCGGTCTTTGCTTTGTCCGCTTCATTCAGCATCGGTTCACCATTCATGCGGCCGGCATTCCGCCGGCATCGCCATGCCGCAAATCAGGCCCCCCGGCCGTCGTACGGCAGCAACAGACAGGCCGAAATACGCCATGCCCCGTCATCCTGCCGCTGCAGCCTGTAGATTGCCTGCACCGTCCTGTCATCAGGGCCGACAACCAGGGTGCGAACGATCATATCGCCGCTTCCGACCGGGCGGAAGGCGGCGAAAATCATCCTCCTTGGCCTGTATACGGGCAAATAGGCAATCCGGACCATGCGCATGAAATTTTCCGCCGTGACAAATTGGCGGCGGATCGAAGGGGCGGCAAAGGAAAAGGCCCTTTCCGCATCGTCCCGGCGGAAGGCTTCTATCTGTCGCTCGATGACGGCGCGAATGGCTTGCTGGTCCTCGGTCCGCACGGCGGAGCGGGTTTCCGCCACCCCGCCGCTGCCCGCAGGAATTGTACAAAATGCAATCAGCAGAACAAAAATCGCCGTGCAGTGGCCAAATCGCGGCGAGCACAATAAACGGTTGCAGGAAAAAACGAACATGATGATTTGCCTCCGCCTCAATTTGCGGGTCGATCATCTGTTCATACGTTTATGCCGAATCAACGGATCAGGTTGCAATTTATTTACTATTCGGCTTCATTATTACGAATATTGATATAAATTACCCCCGGCACCGGAATGCGCGCGCCCAGACACGAGCACAGATTCTGCAACCCGTCTGTGATCCTGTCCGCACTACTTTGCGGATTGGGCGTTGCCGCGCTTGCCTTTTCGCCGATGCTGAGCGACGGCAATTTACCCGTTATTCTGGTACTGGGCACCATGACGGCCCTTGCCGGTGCCAATCTCGTTCTTTCCCTCCTGCGCCCTTCCCCACCCTCACGGCAACTCGGTATGCCCACGGCAGGGAATGGGAAGGACTGGTCCCCGCTGGACCTGATCAGCGATGCGGTACTGATTTTCACCAGCGAGGGAAAGTTGCTGCATGCCAATGCCGCATCCTGGCGCAATCTGCCGGTCCTGCAAAAACACGCGGATTTCGACAGCATGCTCGAACAGGCGGTCGATAAAGGCAGCCTGGCGAAAGCGCGCAAAATCGCCACCCGGGCATTTACCGTATCCGGCGGCCATTTTCATCTTGCCGGCTCTGACAAGCGCCATTATTCAATCACGATCCGCATCGATGACAGCGGGCTTCGCATCGTTCATGTCCGCGATATCACCCGCTACCATGACCGTATCGCCCGCCTGCAGGATATTGCGCGACGTCATTCCATGATCATGCGCGGCGCCAATCACGGTTTCTGGGACTGGGACGTTCAGAAACACGAAGTTTATATTTCCGGCTACGGCCGCCATTTGCTGAATCTCGACCCCAGCCGCAAACTGCTGCCCGATGACTGGACGCGCAGCATCCACCCCGATGACCGCGAACGCCGCCGCCAGACGATGATTGCCCATCTGCGCGGACAGAACAGCCATTATGAATGCGAATACCGTGTACGCGACGGTCAGGGCGGCTGGCGCTGGATCCATGATCGCGGTTACGGGCTGCGCGACCGTTCCGGACGCGTCTTCCGCATGGCCGGATCCATCGGCGACATCACCCGGCGCAAAAACATGGAGGCGGAAAACTTCCGCATGATGCAGGAAGCGGAAATGGCCAACCGGGCGAAGACCGAATTCCTGGCCAATGTCAGCCATGAACTGCGCACGCCGCTGAATGCGATCATCGGTTTTTCGGAGATCATCACCGGCGAGATGTTCGGCCCGCTCGATCACCCCCAATACCGCGAATATATTCGCGATATCGAGGAATCCGGGCGCCATCTTCTCGAACTGATCAACGATATCCTCGATGTTTCCAAAGCCGAGGTCGGCAAGCTGGAAGCTCAGGAGGGGAATGTAAACATCGCAAAGGTCATCGATTCGGCGCGGCGCATCGTGCAGGAGCGCGCCCGTTCGGCGGAATTGTCGCTGAAGGTGGAGCTCGATGAAAACCTGCCGGTGATCTGGGGCGATGAGCGCAAGCTCAAGCAGATGGTGCTCAATCTGCTTTCCAATGCGATAAAATTCACCCCGCCGGGCGGCGAGGTGAGCATCGACATCCGCCATCAGGGCAAGAACGGGCTTCGCATCAGCGTTGCCGATACAGGTATTGGCATCGCCGCCGAGGACATCGACACCGCCATGCGCCCCTTCGGTCAGATCGACAGTGCGCTGAGCCGCAAATATGTCGGCACGGGGTTGGGGCTGCCTCTGGTCAAATCCCTGGTCCAACTGCATGATGGCAAGATGGAAATCGTCAGCAAGCCCGGCCACGGCACCACCGTCACCATTACCCTTCCCGCCAGCCGGCTGCGCGTGAAGGATGAAAGCGGAAACGAAAACGGCGAAAGACAGAACTGACCATGCCGCCATCCGACAACAACGACAACGAACCCTCCGGCCAGCGCGTCATCCTGATCGACAGGAAAACGGTCTATCAGGGTTATTTCAGGGTGGATCGCTATGTCCTGCGCCATCGCCTCTTTGCCGGCGGCATGGGGCCGCCGATCAGCCGGGAAATCTTCGAACGCGGCCATGCCGCTGCCGTCATTCCCTACGATCCGGCCACGGGCCATGTCGCCCTGATCGAACAATTCCGCCCCGGCGTCTATGCCCGCGGGGTCGACGACCCCTGGATCGTCGAAATCGTCGCCGGCGTGATCGAGGAGGACGAGGAGGCCGCCAATGTCGCCATACGCGAGGCCGCGGAAGAGGCCGGCTGCCACATCACCGATATCGTTCCGGCGCTGAGCTTCTATGTCTCCCCCGGCGGCAGTTCGGAACACTGCCAGGGTTTCGTCGGCCGCGCCGATCTTTCCGATGTCGGCGGCATTCACGGCCTTGCGGAAGAAGGGGAAGATATCCGCGTCTTCACCCTGCCGCTGGCAGCGGCCATACAGGCCATTGACGATGGCATGATCACCTTTCTGCCGGCCATCGCGCTGTTGCAGTGGCTGGCCCGCCATGAAGGGGAAGTCCGCGCCCGCTGGGCATGAAGCGCCTGAACGCATCTATTTCCTTGAATATCGTTGTGAAGGAATTAGTTTATCATCTTCAGGATGGTAATAACCCGGAATCACAAATCGATATCATGGATATACGCGACGGCTTCGTTGACGCCATAGGCAACACCCCGCTGATCAGACTGAAAAAAGCCTCCGAGGAAACGGGCTGCGAAATTCTCGGCAAGGCCGAATTCCTCAATCCCGGCGGTTCGGTGAAGGACCGCGCCGCCATCGCCATCATCCGCGATGCCGAGGAAAAGGGTCTGCTCGAACCCGGCGGCATCATCGTCGAAGGCACTGCCGGCAATACGGGCATCGGCCTGTCGCTGGTCGGCAATGCCCGCGGATACCGCACCGTCATTGTCATGCCGGAGACCCAGAGCCAGGAAAAGAAGGACATGCTGCGCCTGTGCGGGGCCGAACTGAAACTGGTTCCGGCCGTACCTTATCGCGATGAAAACAATTATGTGAAATATTCCGCCCGCCTGGCCGAGGAATTGCGCCAGCGCGAGGGCGGCGGCGTCATCTGGGCCAACCAGTTCGACAATATCGCCAACCGCGAAGGGCATTACCGCACCACGGGGGCCGAAATCATCGCCCAGACCGACGGCAAGGTCGATGGCTTCATCTGCGCCGTCGGCACCGGCGGGACGCTGGCGGGGGTGGCTGCGGCCCTCAGGGAGCACGATTCTTCGGTGAAAATCGGCCTCGCCGATCCGCTGGGCTCCGCCCTCTATCACCATTATCATGACGGTGAATTGCGCGCCGAGGGCGGCTCCATCACCGAAGGCATCGGTCAGGGGCGGATCACCCGCAATCTCGAAGGGCTGGAGGTCGATTTCCCTTATCAGATTCCCGATGAGGAAGCCTTGCAGGTCCTCTTCGACCTGATCCGTTACGAAGGACTGGTGCTGGGCGGTTCCAGCGGCGTCAACGTTGCAGGCGCCATCAGGCTTGCCAAGACCCTCGGTCCCGGGCATCGTATCGTCACCATGCTGTGCGACAGCGGCTCGCGCTATCAGAGCAAGCTCTACAACCCGGCTTTTCTGGCCGAAAAGGGCCTGCCCGCGCCTGAATGGCTGTCGGCATAAGGCAGACGAAAAAACCGCCTAGCGAAGGAGCCTGCAGTGACCGAAGCCGTTTTCCGTGACGATCCCTATTGCCGCAGTCTGGAATGCCGCATCGTCGCGGTGAACGAGCGCGGCGGCATCGTGCTGGACAGAACCATTTTCTATCCCACCGGCGGGGGGCAGCCGGGCGACAGCGGCATTCTGCGCCTTGGCGATGGCACCGATATCGTCATCGCCACCACGGTGAAGGGAGAAGCGGCCGGGGAGATCGTCCATGTCCCGACCGAAGGGCAGCCGCGCCCGGGCGTGGGCGAAGAGGCGACGCTGATACTGGACTGGGAACGCCGCCACCGGCATATGCGCATGCACAGCTGTCTGCATCTGCTTTCGGCGGTGCTGCCCTATCCCGTGACCGGCGGCAGTGTCGGTGCAGCCAAGGGGCGGCTGGACTTCGATATTGCCGAAGCCGGTCTGGACAAGGAGGCGATCACCGCCCGCCTGAACGAGATGATCGCCAGCGACCGCCCCGTCACCACCCGCTGGATCAGCGACGAGGAACTGGCCGCGCAGCCGGAACTGGTCAAGACCATGGCCGTCAAGCCGCCGAGCGGTCAGGGCAGGGTCCGCCTTGTGGAAATCGAAGGGTTGGATCTTCAGCCCTGCGGCGGCACCCATGTCGCCAGTACCGGCGAAATCGGCGCCGTCAGGGTAGCCAAGATCGAAAAGAAGGGGCGGCAGAACCGCCGTGTCAGCATCGTTTTCGATGAATAACGCCGCCTGCGGCAAAAAAGCATCCCATCCGTTGGCGCAAGCCTCTAATATCGTGTGCGGAATATCCGGGGAACGGGCAAGCCCGCCGGATCCCGGACCGTATCATTCTGCAGCAGCGAGGGATCGATGCCACGACAGTATAACGACGCTCTTGTTTCCACTGAATGGCTGGCCGGACATCTGAACACACCCGATGTGCATGTGGTCGATGCCTCCTGGTATATGCCGGCCGAAGGCCGCGATCCCCGCGCCGAATACGAACAGGAACATATTCCCGGCGCCGTCTTTTTCGACATCGACGAAATCGCCGATACGGATTCGCCCTATCCGCATATGATGCCCAGCGGCGAAAAATTCGCCTCCCGCGTCCGCGATCTCGGGCTGGGTGACGGGGTGCGCATCGTCGTCTATGACGGCGGCCCGCTGATGAGCGCCAGCCGGGTCTGGTGGATGTTCCGCGCCTTCGGCCACAAGGATGTCTATGTTCTCGACGGCGGCATGGCCAAATGGCGGGAAGAAGGCCGCCCGCTCGAAGACCTGCCCCCCCATCATCGCGAGCGGCATTTTACCGCCCGTGCCGATATGACCAAATGCTGCGATGCCGACGAGGTCCTCGCCGCCATCGACGATCCGGCAACGCAAATCGTCGATGTGCGCAGCGCCGGCCGTTTCGAGGGCAGCGAACCCGAACCCCGCCCCGGCCTGCGCGGCGGCCATATTCCCGGCTCCCTCAACCTTCCCTTCACCCGCCTGCTCGACGATGAGGGCCGGCTGCGGGCCCATGCGGAACTCGAAGCGATCATCGCCGAAGCCGGCATCGACTTGAAGAAACGCGTCATTGCAAGCTGCGGTTCCGGCGTCAGCGCCTGCGTCCTGGCCCTGGCGCTGCATCAGATCGGCCATCGCAAGATCTCCGTCTATGACGGCTCCTGGTCCGAATGGGGGGCGCGGGACGATCTGCCGATCGCCCCCTGAGGCCATGGCCGGCGCAGGGAGGAAAAATCTGAGGCTGCGCTTTCTCGGCGCCACCAAGACCGTTACCGGATCGAAATATCTGCTCGAACATGCCGGCAAGCGCCTGCTGATCGATTGCGGCCTGTTTCAGGGATACAAGGAGCTGCGCCTGCGCAACTGGTCCCCATTGCCGCTGCAGGCCAGCGCCATCGACGCCGTATTGCTGACCCATGCCCATATCGATCACAGCGGCTATATTCCGCTTCTGGTGCGTCAGGGGTTTCGCGGGCGGATATACTGCAGCAAGGCGACATACGATCTGTGCCGCATCCTGCTGCCCGATTCAGGCTATCTGCAGGAAGAAGACGCCAACCGCGCCAATCGCTACGGCTACAGCAAGCATCACCCCGCCCTGCCCCTTTACACCCGCCAGGATGCGGAAGACTGCCTGGCATATTTCCACCCCGTCCCCTTCGATCAGCCACGGAAAATCGCGGGAGACATCAATGCGGAATTCCGCCATGGCGGGCATATTCTCGGCGCCTCGATCATCGCCGTGACGGCTGGGGGGCGCAGGATCGTCTTTTCCGGCGATCTCGGCCGCCCGCACGATCCGATCATGCTGCCGCCGGAACATATTGCCGGGGCCGATTACCTCGTGGTCGAATCGACCTATGGCAACCGGCGGCACGAACCGGACGACCCGGTGGACGAGCTGGGCAGCATCATTTCCTCCACCGTCGCCAGGGGC
>JALXAG010000022.1 GCA_026992315.1 Sneathiellales bacterium
GACGCCGCTTTCGCGCACACGTCGGGCGATCAGCTGCGTCACCTGAGAGCCGAAATCGATAATGAGGATGCGGTCTTTCATGGCCGGGAAACTATCCGCCCCACCCGAAAAAATCCAGCCCGGAAAACGGGCCGGAAAGGGAATTCAGCCTTCCTTGGCCTCAAGGCGTTTTTTCAGCTCGGTATATTCGGGACAACCGAACGGGCAGAGATCGTCGAGACGTTCGAGCTGGGCCCGCGCCTTTTCGATCTGCCCGGTTTCAAGATAGGCCTCGCCCAGATATTCATTGGCGCCGCGATGTTTCGGATCGATGGCCAGCGCCTTGGCATAGGCAGCGAAGGCATTGTCGAAATCGCCGTTCTTGCGATAGGCATAGCCCAGATAATTATAGGCATCGGCATTATTCGGGTTACTGGCAATGGAAGCTTTCATCAGCTCGATCGCCTTGTCCCACTCGCCCGCATCCACCGCCGCCTTGCCGGCGGTGAAATTGGCATCCACCGCCGCGGCCGGGGCGGCACCGCCGAAAGCCTGCGCCCTTTCGGCAACGGTGCCGGAGATAAGCAGCAACGATATCGACAGAACCAGAGCAGCGCGCATGAGTTCCCTCCGCCAGATCATACCAGCCTTGTTTACGTGCATAGTATAGACCCGGATCACAAGGCACACCACCACAGGGGGTTCAGCCGCCTTCCCTTTTGAACAGGGCCACGAAAAAGCCGTCGGTACCGCTGCAGGCGGGGGTGAGCTGCATCCGCCCCCTTTCCGCAACGGACGCCTGCGGGACGGCAATGCCCATGGATATGTCCAGCGGCCGGAACCCGGGATGACGGGCGAGAAAGGCATCGGCCTGTTCGTCGTTTTCACAGGCGAACAGGGAACAGGTGATATAAGCCAGCCGCCCGCCCGCAGGCAGCAATGCCACCGCGGCGTCGAGAATTTCCGCCTGCAACCGGCACAAGCGGTCGAGTTCCGCCGCATCCATGCGCCATTTGGCCCAGGGGCTGCGTCGCCAGGTGCCCGATCCCGAACAAGGCGCATCGACAACGACCAGATCGCCATCGCCCCGTGGCGGCCCCTGGCGCAGATCGTGCATACGCACCATGTCCGCACAGGCTTTTTCCGCACGGCGGCGCAAAGCGGCCAGGCGCTGCGGGGCAATATCGCAGGCCAGGATCTCCCCTTCCCCCTTCATCGCGGCGGCCAGCGCCAGGGTCTTGCCGCCACCGCCGGCGCAGTAATCGAGCACCCGTTCTCCCGGGCGGGCGGCACAGGCAATGGCGGCCAGCTGCGATCCCTCATCCTGTATTTCGGCATCGCCCTTCAGCAGCGGCGCCAGGCGCCCGGCGGCAACGCGCCCGCTCAGGCGGATCCCGGCCGGGGCATAACGGCACGGCGCCGCCTCCACCCCCTGAGCGGCCAGCCAGGCAAGCACCGAATCCCGTGTTCTCTTCAGGGTGTTGACGCGCAGATCCGTCGGCGCCCCGGTCAGCATCGCCGCCGCCTCATCCCGCCAGGCGGCGCCATAGCGGCCCTGCAGCAAAGGCAGGCACCATTCAGGCAAGGCGGCATCGACCCATGGCGGCACGTCCCCGGAATCGCGCATCCCGCCAAGATAAGCGGCCTCGGCGGCGTTCAGCGGCGCCGGCGCATGCCCCTGACCGGAAAACAGGGCGTTTATTTCATCAGGCGGCAGGGCACGGCGGTGCAGTTCGGCCAGAACCAGCCCTCTGCCATTCTCGGGCAACCCCGCCTGCCGCAGCCGCCATTGCAACGCCCCCAGACGACGCAGCACCCCATAAACCAGATCGTTGATCGCCGCGCGGTCGGAAGAACCGGCATAGCGACGCCGACGGAACCAGCGACGCACCAGAAGATCGGCCGGACGGGCGCAATCGGCGGCGATGGCATCGAGAAGCTCCGCCGCCGCCTGTATCCTCGCCCCCGGGGTCACGCGGATATCCGGGCGGTGCGACGCCTGAAGGCGCCGTCACGCATTGCCGCGATAATTCGGCGCTTCCCGGGTGATGGAAACATCGTGAACATGACTTTCCCGCAGCCCGGCGCCGGAGATTTTGACGAAACGGGCACGGGCGCGCATTTCCGCCAGCGTGGCGCTGCCGGTATAGCCCATGGCCGCGCGCAACCCGCCGATAAGCTGATGGAGCACATTTGCCGCCGGCCCCTTATAGGGCACACGGCCTTCGATCCCCTCGGGCACCAGCTTCAGGCTTTCGCCGACCTCTTCCTGAAAATAGCGATCGGCACTGCCCCGGGCCATGGCCCCGATCGAACCCATGCCACGATAGGATTTGTACGACCGCCCCTGATAGAGGAATACCTCCCCCGGGCTTTCATCCGTTCCCGCCAGAAGCGAACCGACCATGGCGCAACTCGCCCCGGCGGCGAGGGCCTTGGCCAGATCGCCGGAATATTTGATGCCGCCATCGGCAATCGCCGGAACCCCGGCCTTGTCGCAGACCTCGACGCAATCCATGATCGCCGTCAATTGCGGCACGCCGACGCCGGCAACAATGCGCGTGGTAC
>JALXAG010000023.1 GCA_026992315.1 Sneathiellales bacterium
GCGGCGTCTATTGCGAAATCGTTCCCTTCAATGCCGCTGAAGCCGCGCTGAAGGCCTTCGATCCGCGCGGAGTGATTCTCTCCGGCGGTCCCGCATCTGTCGTGGAGGAGGGGGCACCGCAGGCGCCGCCATCCCTGTTCACGATGGGGATTCCCGTTTTCGGCATCTGCTACGGACAGCAGACCATGTGCGCGCAGCTCGGCGGGGCTGTCGAAACCTCGGATCACCGGGAATTCGGCCGCGCCTTCGTCGATCTGACGGAGGATTGCGCCCTGTTCGGCGGCAGCTGGACCAAGGGCAGCCGCCAGCAGGTATGGATGAGCCATGGCGACCGGGTAACGGCACTGCCCGACGGTTTCCGGGTGGTCGGGGTTTCCGAGAACGCCCCCTTCGCCATGATCGCCGACGATGCCCGCCGTTTTTACGGCGTGCAGTTCCATCCGGAAGTGATCCACACCCCGCACGGCGCCGAATTGCTGCGCCGTTTCACCCACGATATCTGTGGCTGTTCCGGCAACTGGACCATGGCGGCCTATCGCGAACAGGCGGTGGCGAGAATTCGCGATCAGGTTGGCGACGGCCGGGTAATATGCGGCCTGTCAGGCGGGGTGGACAGCTCGGTCACCGCCGTGCTGCTGCATGAGGCGATCGGCGATCAGCTCACCTGCGTTTTTGTCGATACCGGGCTGTTGCGCCTGGGCGAGGCGGAGCAGGTGGTCAGCCTTTTCCGCGATCATTTCAATATTCCGCTGGTACATGTGGATGCGGGGGATCTGTTCCTCGGCAAGCTGGCCGGCGTCGAGGATCCGGAGGAAAAGCGCAAGATCATCGGTGCCACCTTCATCGACGTATTCGATGAGAAGGCCCATGAAATCGGCAAGGTCGATTTCCTCGCCCAGGGGACGCTGTATCCCGATGTGATCGAGTCCGTCTCCTTCACCGGCGGGCCGAGCGTGACGATCAAATCCCACCATAATGTCGGCGGCCTGCCCGAACGGATGAAACTGAAACTGATCGAACCCCTGCGCGAACTGTTCAAGGACGAAGTCCGTGCCCTGGGGGTCGAGCTCGGTCTGCCGGCTGAATTCGTCGGCCGCCATCCCTTTCCGGGGCCGGGGCTGGCCATCCGCATCCCCGGCGCCGTCAGCCGCGAAAAGGCGGATATCCTGCGCAAGGCCGATGCCATCTATCTGGAGGAAATCCGCAACGCCGGGCTGTACGATGCCATCTGGCAGGCCTTTGCGGTGCTGCTGCCCGTGCGGACTGTCGGGGTGATGGGGGACGGGCGCACCTATGATTATGTCTGTGCCCTGCGCGCGGTGACGTCGACGGACGGCATGACGGCCGATTACTACCCCTTCGATCACGGATTCCTTGGCCGTGTCGCAACCAGAATTATCAATGAAGTCAAGGGGATCAACCGCGTCGTTTACGACGTGACCTCAAAACCCCCCGGCACCATCGAGTGGGAGTGAGCGGTGCTGGCAGATAGCATCTGGCACTAACAGACACTGCCAGGCAGCCAATTCTCATGAAATAGGCCAATGGTATCTTTGTGTGCATGACCAGCGCGGCAAATCAATACCATGCCGTGTGTGTCATGCCATCATGGCATCCGGGCTCTGGCATGTATCTTACCGGGTTGCATCTGGCCTGCTCCCCGAGGGGGCGGCTATGGTGAACCCTGTCCAGGCTATGGTTGATCTGGGATCGATTGACGTGATTCCAGGCGTCAATCCCTAGGCTCGAATGGATGCGCTGCCAGTTATGGTCAGTTGCGCCATGCCGCAATCAGTGGCGGGCATGGCGTGGGGTATCGAACAGGTCCTTGCTCAGATTTTTGCCACATATCCGGTCGGAAATCGGCCGGCAAAGTGCCGGAATTCTTTACACTTTGGCATGGTGTGGCGGTTGAACGGAACTAGCAAGGATACATAACCTTTTGAATATAAAACATAACATGCATTCTTAAATACTATGGCATATTTTGTGCGTGAAGGTCCGGAAGGCGGCCGTGGCTGCCGAAACCGGATCGGTAGAACCTGAACGGAAGGCCTGTCAATTGAGTAGAAGCAACACAGGCGCTGCGAAATGCGCAGCGATCTCCATTCCCGCATTATTCCGCAGGGTAGGGGGCGGCGGGATCCCGGCCTTGCTGCTGGCGGCGATGGTGTCGTTCGCGGGGATCCGGGAGGCAACGGCGACGCTGATCACCGTTCAGGGCGGTTCAGGAGGCACGTTCGGTCAGATCTCCGCATATGAAGACCCGCGTCCCGGCGGCTTTAGTAAAACCATAGCCATTTCGCGTCTGGGCTCATCATTTAATGCAGACACTCCGCTTCGGAACGGTGTCACAGGGGCGACTGCCATCGAACATAACATCGGCACAACGGGAAACGGCACCGCATCGGTTACGATACCCGGGTTCGCCCTTGTTGCCGTAACCGGCCCTCAGGGGGCCGGGGCCTCTAGCCTGTTTCAAATCGATTTCACGCTGTCGGGGGCGGTGAATTATGCCATCTCCGGCACAGGCAATGCCTATGGC
>JALXAG010000024.1 GCA_026992315.1 Sneathiellales bacterium
GCATTGGCCGCGGCGGGACGGGATTATGCGATACGTCGTTTCGGGCGCGCGGCCGTCGTTCGTGATTACACGGAAGCCTTCCGCCGGATGGCGCGCCGTGATCCGCTACCTTTTCACCCCTGATTTATCCCCAACCTAGGGTCCGGATCCTAATCCAGATATTCGCCGCAATGGGGGCAGTGGGTCGGGCGCGGCGTGCCCAGCGGCAGGCGGCTGTGGCTGCGTTCGATCTCGCTGAGGATGCGCCTGGCATCGTCGCGGCTTAGGCATAATTCGATGCGCAGTTCCTCCAGCGCTTCCTTTTCTTCCTCGCTCAGGCTGGCATAGGGGCGCTTGTCGGCGGCCCGGCGGAAATCCTCGCGCCGTTTGGTCAGTTCCTCGCTGAAGCGGGAGGCGAGCATACCGGCCGGCAGGGCGACGAAACCGACGCCGATGATGATGGTGACCGCCGCGATGAATTGCCCGGCCGTGGTGATCGGGGTGACATCGCCATAGCCGACGGTGGCCAGCGTGACCAGCGCCCACCACATGGCGGCGGGGATGCTGGTGAACACTTCCGGCTGGGCATGACGTTCGACCGTATACATGGCGGCAGCCGAAAACAGCGACAGAATGATCAGCAGGAACAACGCCGCGGCGAAAGAGCGGGCCTCGGCCTTCAGTACTTCGCCCAGAAGGGTGAGAAAAGGCAGGGAGCGGGTCAGTTTCAGCAGCCGCAACAGGCGCAGAAGCCACAGGGCAAGGAAATTGGTGTCGCCGGCGATTGCCAGCACCGGCGGCAGGATGGTGATGAGGTCGACGATGGCGATCGGGCTCAGCGCGTAATGAAGGCGGATTCTGAAGGGATCGTCGCCATATTGCCTGCGCAGTGCCGGGTTATCGACGGCGACCCATAGCCGGGCGATGTATTCCAGGGCGAAAATGCTCAGGCAGATGACTTCTATCTGCAGAAAGACCGTATCCTGAAAGCGTTCGAACCCCGGTACCGTTTCCAGGATGACCGAGGCGGAACTGATCAGAATCACGACGATAATGGCACTGTTCAGCGCACCGCTGTGCAGCGGATCGAGCAGGGCGTAAAGGCGTTTGCGGATCGCCGTGACAGTCATTGCGGTCTCTCTTTTTCGGGGCGGGCCTGACTTGGCATCACCCTTGCAACTTATCGTTCCGAAAGCGGGGCGTAAATGGCCGATCGCGCCGCCAACAGAGGTTCGGATGATGAGAATGCCGAAGAAAAGCAAGGAAAACTGCACTTTCGCTGCCGCAGCGAAGGGACGGGTCCGTCCCGGCAAATCTTGCCTGCCGGTGGGGAAGCAGGGCAGCGTTTGCCGGGCTGAGAGGGAGATGCGCGCATGAGCCTCGGTCTTGTTTTATCGAATGCCATCAGCGGGCTGAACACGGCGCAGACATCCATGCGCGTCATCTCGGACAATATTGCCAATGTCAATACGCCCAATTTCGCCCGGGCCAAGGTCGAGCAGGCTTCCCGCGCCCTGAACGGCGTCGGTGCCGGCGTGGAGGTGACGGAGATCAGGCGTATCGTCGATGATTTCCTCAATCGGGAATTTTCGCTTTCGACCGCTTCAGCGGCTCAGTACGAATCGCTGGCCAAACTGCATGACAATCTGCAGTCCCTGCTGGGCGATCCGGCCGATAACAATTCCCTTTCCGGCAAGATCGATACGGTGTTCAAGGGGCTGGCCAGCCTGCCTTCGGACCCCTCCTCCAGTGTTTTGCGTCAGACCGTGGTCGCCGATCTGGAAAGCATGGCGCGCGAATTTACCCGTCTGGCCGATCAGATGCAGAAGCTGCGGGCCGAAGCGGACCGTCAGATCGCGCTCGATACGGCCGATGCCAACGATCTGATCGGGCGGATATACGATCTGAACAACCTGATCGTTTCCCAGGCGGCCAACGGCACCGAAACCGCCGGGTTGGAGGAACAGCGCGATCAGGCGCTGCAGAAATTATCGAAACTGATCGATGTACGCTCCTATCCGATCGGCAATGGCCGTATTGCCGTTGCCACGCTCTCCGGCGTGACGCTGGTCGATACGGTCAAGCGGGAGATCCAGTACGAATCCTCCGGCACCGTCTTTGCCGGGGCGCGTTTCAATCAGATCACCGTACATGAAATCAATCCGGTGACCGGGGCGGTGTCGGCCACGGGCCAGGCGCTGGATACGGCCATACGCGGCGGATCGATCCGCGGTTGGCTGGACATGCGCGATACGGAGCTGACCTCGGCGACCAAACAGATCGGCACGCTGGCCGCCTCGGTCATGGATGAGCTGAATGCGATACACAATCAGAATATTTCCGTACCGCCGCCGGCAAAGCTGACCGGCAACAATACGGGGCTGGTCAGCACGGATCCGCACGGATTTACCGGCAAGGCGACCTTCTATGCCTTCGATTCCAACAATGCGATCACCAATTCGGTAACCATCGATTTCGGTACGCTGACCACTCTGGCCGATGTCATATCGGCGGTCAATACGGGGCTTGGCGGCGATGCCACCCTGGCATTGACCAATGGCGTCATGACCCTGACGGCAGGCGGCAGCGCCAGCGGCGTCGGTATCGAACAGGATGCGACCAGCCCTTCATCGCGCGGCGGGCGCGGATTTTCCCATTTCTTCGGCATGAACGATCTGCTGTCGGCCAATGTGAAATCCTTTTACGACACCGGTGTCGCCGCCGGCGATCCCCATCGCTTCACCGGCACGGCGATGATCGAATTCCGGGGGGCGAACAATGACGTTCTGGCCTCTTCGACGCTCGATTTCTCGACATTGGGGGCAACGTTCAACGACATCCTGACCCAGTTGAACAGCGATTTCAGCGGCTATGCCACGTTTTCGCTGTCCTCGGCGGGTGAATTGGTCATGACCCCCGCCAGCGGTTACGAAACCTATAACCCGGTCGTGGTGACCGATAACACCGACCGCGGCGGTACCGGCCTGCCGTTGGGGCAGTTTTTTGGTATCGGCACCCGCTATACGGAAGAGGCGGCGCGGGAGATGATCGTGCGTTCGGATATTGCCGCCGATGGCAACAAGCTGGCGCTGGCCCGTGTCGATACCGGCGGGCCGCCGGCGCTGACGCCGGCCGATGACCGCGGCGCACGGGACTTTCAGGGACTGGCGACCAAAAGCTTTCTGTTCGGCGCCGTCGGGGGCCTGCCGGCCGTCAATGCGACCTTGGCCGATTATTCGGCGCAGATTCTGGGGTATATCGGCGCCCGCGCGGCGCAGGTGGAAAGCATCCGCAACGATCGCGTGGCCCTGCGCGATGAAATCGGCGCCCGGCGCGAGGAGGTCTCCGGCGTCAATCTGGATGAGGAACTGGCACTGATGATTCAGATTCAGAATGCCTATAACGCTGCGGCGCGCATGGTGAGCACGGCGCAGGAAATGTTCGACACCCTGATCAATGTCTAGGGGCGGAATATCGGGCGGTATGACAGGCAGGAGCGGTAGATGACGTTCAGAATCGGCAGTTTCGCACAGAGTCAGGCTTTGTTGGCGGATACGCTGCGCAATCAGAGCAAGACCTTCGATACCCAGCGTCAGGTTGCCAGCGGTTATAAATCCGACGATTACAAGGGGCTGGGTCGCGAGGCGACGACGCTGCTTTCGGCCAAATCGACCCGGGCCAGGCTGGAAGCGCACAAGCAGAACAATACCCGCCTGGATCTGAAGCTGAATTTTTACGACACCACCATGCGGGAACTGGAGGATTCGGCCCGCAGCCTGAAGCAGAATGTGCTGACGGCCCTGTCCTCGACCAATGGCACGCTGATGGTCGATCAGGTCAAGAACATTCTCGACCGCACCATCGGTCTTCTGAACACACAGCTTGACGGCAAATATATCTTCGCCGGAACCCGCACCGACACCAAGCCGGTCAATATCACCGATGCCGCCGGTCTGCTGGCCTTGCCCGAGCCGCCTTCGGGTGCGTTCGACAACAACAAGATCAAGCCGTCCACCCGTATCGATGACAATGTGGTCATGGAATACGGCATGCTGGCCGATGAAGTGGGGCAGGATTTCCTGCAGGCGATGCAGCGTATCCTGATGTTCGATTCCGGCACCCTGCCGGCCGGCGCGGCCGCTTACGGCCCGGCCGGCAGCTTCGGCAATCCGCTCACCCCCAATCAGGTGGCGTTTCTGGAAAACGAGCTTTCGCGCATGCAGGCAGCGGCCGACGGCATCACCGCCCAGACGGCGGCGAACGGCATTCGCCAGAAGCAGCTCGAGGATACCCAGATCCGCCAGGAGCGGGAAGTGACCTTTATCAAGGGCTTCGTCGGCGAGATCGAGGACGTCAACCTGGCCGAGGCGGTGACCCGCCTCAATCAGGATCAGGTGGCGCTGAACGCCTCCTTCAATGTGATATCGAAGCTCAATAATTTCTCGCTGCTGAATTTCCTCTAGGTTCTGATCCCGGAGCGGCCGTACAGGGCGGCAAGCAGGCTGGCGCTGCCGAAGGCGGCGATCACCATTCCCAGCGGCAGGGCGGTGCCGTCATAGACCCAGCCGGCCAGAAGCCCGCCGAACCCGGCGGTGGCGAACTGCATCCCTCCGGCCAGGGCCGAGGCCGTTCCCGCCTTTTCCGGAAAGGGATCGATGGCGGCGACCATCGCCTGCCCCATGCCGATGCCCGCCCCGAAGGCCGACAGCATCGCCCCGCCGAGGACCGTACCGATCCCCCCGCCGGCCCATGAAGTGGTGGCCAGGGCGAGGCCGGCCCCGGCCGTGCAGGATGCGCCCAGGACGATCATGGCGTTGCCGCTCATGCGGGCTGCGATGCGCCCGGCGGCAAAGGATCCGCCGATATAGCCGAGAACGGTCAGGGTCAGCATCCAGCCGACGGCGCTGGCGGGCAGGCCGGTCATGGCCGGCAGCAGCAGCCCGGCGGTGGCGACCCAGGCAAACAACGCGCCGTGAAAACTGCACAGGCTGAGGGCGGGAACGATGAAGCGCCGGTCTCTCAGAAGTTGCGGATAGGCGCGAAGGCGGAACGCCGCGGCGGTGGCGGGGCGGGTTTCGCCATAGCGCAGAAAGACGAGCATCATCAGCATCGACCCGTATCCGGCCAGAACCGCCAGCGTGGCCCGCCATGAAACCCAGGTGGTCAGATAACCGCCGATCAGCGGTGCGGCCATTGGCGAGATGCCAATGGCCATGCCGAACAGGGTGATCACGCGCCGGGCTTCCTGCAGGGGGAAACAATCGCGGACGATCGCCCGGGCGATGACGGTGGAGGCCGCGCCGGTCACGCCCTGAACCAGGCGGTAGAGCACCAGGGAGGAAATGCTTTCGGCAAAGACGGCCGCTGCCGATACCAGCACGAACAGGCCGAGCCCGAGAAAAAGCACCGGGCGGCGGCCCAACCGGTCGGAGAGGGGACCGAAGAACAGTTGCCCCACCGCCGCGCCGCCGAGAAAGGCTGAAAGCGTGAGCTGAATTTCACCGGCGCTGACGGCGAATTCCTGGCGCATGACCGCCAGTGCCGGCAAATAGATATTATTCGCCAGCGGGTTGAGGGCGGCCAGCAGGATGACGAGGGCGATGGTGAATTGGCGGGACATGCCTCCCTTATGTCCTTCCGGGAGGGGGCGGTCAATTTTTTCATACTGGAACGGCGGGATATCGGGGTCCGGACCCTAGCTGCAGGCCCCGGCCGCCCTTCCCTCTTTCCGTTGCCGGAGAATGGCTTGCCGCGGCACGGAAAAAACCTATATTCCGCCTCAACGGATGCGGGGCCTGCCCCCGGCAACTGACGGATGATCGCCATGACGGCCGCAATCGCAAGTGCTGAACGGAATTCTCTGGGCCTGCCCGGCGCCCCCGCCGATACGCGGGTGGTGGTGGCGATGTCGGGCGGTGTCGACAGTTCGGTCACGGCGGCCTTGCTGAAGGAGCAGGGCTATGATGTCGTCGGCATCACCCTGCAGCTTTATGACCATGGCGCCATCGTCGAACGCAAGGGGGCCTGCTGCGCCGGGCAGGATATTCACGATGCCCGCCGCGTGGCCGAGGAAATCGGCATCCCCCATTACGTGCTGGATTACGAGAACCGTTTTCATGATGCGGTGATCGGCGAATTCGCCGACAGCTATCTGCGCGGGGAAACGCCCATTCCCTGCGTGCGCTGCAACCAGACGGTGAAATTTCGCGACCTGCTGGCCGTTGCCCGGGATCTGGGGGCGCAGGCCCTGGCCACCGGTCATTATGTGCGCCGTGTGGAAGGCCCGCGGGGGGCGGAACTGCATCGCGGTGTCGATCCGGGCAAGGATCAGAGCTATTTTCTGTTCGCGACCACGCCCGAACAGCTCGATTTCCTGCGTTTTCCCCTTGGCGGGATGGAGAAGACGGAAACCCGGGCCCTGGCCGAACGCTTCGCGCTGGCCGTGGCACAGAAGGCCGAAAGCCAGGATATCTGTTTCGTGCCCAACGGCGATTATGCCAGCGTCATTCAGCGCCTGCGCCCCGGCGCGGCGGATCCCGGCGATATCGTCGATACAGAAGGAAAGGTTCTCGGCCGGCATCGCGGCATCATCCATTATACCATCGGTCAGCGCCGCGGGCTCGGCCTTGGCGGGCGCGACGGTAACGAGGCGACGGAACCGCTCTATGTGGTCCGTCTCGATCCGGAGGCGAACCGCGTCATCGTCGGCCCGCGTTCCGCCCTGCTGACCCGCCGCATCCTGCTGAAGGAGGTCAACTGGCTGGGCGATGGCGATTTCGGCGCCGTGGCGGATCTGGCGCTCAGCGTCAGGCTGCGCAATACCGCGCCGCTTGTCGCGGCCCGCCTGACCGCGCAGGAGGGCGGGCGGGCGACAGTGACGCTGGATGTGCCGGAGGCCGGCGTCTCCCCCGGTCAGGCCTGCGTTTTCTATGACGGCAGCCGGGTGCTCGGCGGCGGCTGGATCGCGGGGACCGAAAGCATGCACCAGGTCGGTTGATCCTTGGGGCCGACCTCCAGAATATCATCCTTGCGCTCATGGCCGCTCCTTTTGCGATGCCATGGCGGTCAGGGTTGCGGCGATGGCGTCTTCAAAGCGGGTCGGGGCGAAGGAAGCACCCAGAAACCGGCGCAGCTTCACATCGTTGAGCAGCAGCGTTTCATCCCACAAATACTGCATGGCGGCAAGCTCGCGCAGCAGCGGGACGAACAGGCCAATGGCCTTGATCACCGGCCAGGGAAAGGATTTCGTTCTGATTCCGCTTCGTCCCAGCGCCGTCTCGATGGCCGCGACAAGGCGGCGGTTATCGGCCTGTCCGTCGCCGCTGAAATGAAAGCAGGTGCTGTTTTCCAGTTCCTGCCGCCGTTCCAGCAGCAGCACGGCCGCGCGGGCGGCATCGGGCAGATAGGCCCATTGATGACAGGCCTTGCCCATGGAAGGCAGGGTGATGGCGCCGCCTTCAAGGGCATGTCTGACGATTTCGCGGAACCACCATTCACGGCAGCCGGGGCCGCCGAAAAAATCGCCCATGCGCAGAATGATCGTTCTCGCCCCTTCAGCGGCGGCGCGGTTCAGACGCCGTTCCATTGCCAGGCGCAGCTCGCCCTTGGCGGTTGGCGGGGCCGGGGCGGCATCCTCGCTTAAAGGCGTCGGCCCGGTGGGCAGGTGGTATACGTTTCCCGGAAACAGCAGGGTCGTGCCATATGCGCTGGCGGCGGCCGCGACGTTCCGGCAGGCGGCCGGCATGACCCTTGCCCAGCGGTGATAAGGGGCGTTCATGGCGAAAACCACGGCATCCTGACCTTCCATTGCCGCCATCACGGCTTTGCCGTCCAATGCATCGCCCCGGCGGATATGCAGATCCGGCAGGTTGGCGGGCCGTTGCATTTTCCGTGCAAGGGCGGTGACTTCGTGGTTTCGTTCGCACAAGGCTCCGCAGATGGCGCTGCCGAAGGCGCCCGATGCGCCGATGACCAGAACTTTCATTGTCTTCTCCTTGTTCATGGTGACCGGCGAAAGGTAGATATATGCAAAACAGAATTGAATGGATAGAATGTGTGATCGTTCTATTCATAAATGCATTACTGTGTGGGGGCTGAAGGAAAGCGGATGCAGAAGGAAAACTGGGCGCTGGTGCATTCCTTTCTCGCCGTGGCAAGGGCCGGCAGCCTGTCGGCGGCCGCGGCGGAAACCGGTATCAGCCAACCGACGCTGGGGCGGCATATCGACCGGCTGGAGGATGTTCTGGGGCTGCGTCTGTTTCTGCGGGGTGCTTCCGGGCTGGTTCTGACCGATCATGGCGCGGCCCTGCTGGAAAGTGCCGAAGGGATGGCGCAATCGGCCGCAAGGTTTTTCCGCCGTGGCAGCGGCATGGCCGAACGCATCGGCGGCACGGTGCGCGTTACGACATCGGAGGTCGTCGCCTGCGAAATTCTGGGGCCGGTCCTGGCGGAATCGCGGCGGCGTTTTCCGGGCATCGAGCTGGAGGTCGAGGCGACGAACGAGACAAAGAACCTGACCAGCCGCGAAGCCGATATCGCGGTGCGCATGTACCGCCCGCGCCAGTTCGACATCGTGGCGCGGGCGGTACA
>JALXAG010000025.1 GCA_026992315.1 Sneathiellales bacterium
CAGTACGGGGATCAGCCGCCACCGGTCGCGGAAGAACGGCATCAGCACCCCGGCCAGAATGACAATAAGCGCGGGAGGGATCGCCTCAATCGTCATAATAGGTGTCCTCCCGTTTCAGGAAAATACCCAGGAGCTTGGCGAACAGCACCATGGCGATGCAGGTGATGAGACCGTACCAAGCGGCAAAGCCAAAGGTGCCCTCGATGCCGAATTTCGGATGGTGTTCGACGAAGAAATCGGCCAGTACCGACAGGGCCAGCAGAATGGAAAACACGATCCACAGCAGACGGACGGTCGCAGGCCTGACCAGCCAGTGATCGCTGTCGGGATGCTGCGGGGTTGCGGTGTTCGCGGATTTGGCTTTGGTGGTCATCTTCATCCCTCCGCTCAGATTCCCGCCAGCATTTTCGCCAGGGCGATCGCCGGATCGGGGTAGAGGAACAGGGCCACGGTCAGCGATGCCGTCGTCACCAGCGCCAGCAGGATCGGCAAGGGGGCCTCGCCATGCGGATGGGCGGCGCTTTCGGCGCTTTCCTTACGGAAGAAGGCTGCATGGATGACGGGCAGAAAGTAAGCGGCATTCAGCAGGGTACTGACAACGATCACGGCAATCGCCAGGTAATGCTGCGCCGCATAGGCGCCGCTGAGCATATACCATTTGCTGACGAAACCGGCGGTCAGCGGCAGGCCGATCATCGAGAAACTGCCGATGGCAAAGGCGATCATGGTGATGGGCATGCGCTTGCCGATACCGTCGAGCTGGCTGATTTCCGTTTTATGCCCGGCAGTATAGATCGACCCTGCGGCAAAGAAGAGGGTGATCTTGCCGAAGGCATGGGCGGCGATGTGAATGGCCGCCCCGGCCAGGGCGATCGGATTGTAGATGGATACCGCCAGCACGACATAGGAAAGCTGCGAGATCGTCGAATAGGCGAGGCGGCGCTTGAGGTTGTCCTGACGCAGGGCGACGATGCTGGCCGCGATCACGGTGAAGGCGGCGGCGTAGAACAGCCAGTCAGCGCTTGCTTCCCGTGCCAGCAGGTCGAGCCCGAATACATAGACCGCCACCTTGATGACCGAAAACACCCCGGCCTTGACCACGGCCACCGCATGCAGCAGGGCGCTGACCGGCGTCGGCGCGACCATGGCGGCGGGCAGCCAGCGATGCACGGGCATCACTGCGGCCTTGCCGATGCCATAGATGAACAGTATCAGCAGCAGGCCCACCGGCGCCCCGGTAAAGGAATTGGCAATCAGCCCGCCATCGCTGAAGGTGCCGCTGCCGGTGCTGGCATAGACCCACAGAATGGCGAGAAGCTGAAAGCCGATGGAAGTGCCGATAAGGATGCCGAGATAGACACGCCCGGCCTTTCTGGCCTCGTCATTGCCCTTATGGGTGACCAGCGGGTAGGTGACCAGGGTCAGTGCCTCGTAAAAGAAGAACAGCGTCAGCAGGTTGCCGGCGAAGGCAATGCCCATGGTGGCGGCGATGGCAAGGGCGAAACAGACATAGAATCGCGTCTGCTTGTGTTCGCGGTTGCCGCGCATGTAGCCGATCGAATAGACGGAATTGACGATCCACAGCAACGAGGCGACGGCGGCGAACAGCATGCCCAGCGGTTCGATGCGAAAGGCCATCTCGATGCCGGGCAGAATGCTGAACCAGGCGGTGGCAGGCCGCCCGCCGGCCAATACATCAGGCAGCAGGGCATAGACATTGACGGCCAGCGCCGTCGCCGTCAGCAGCGTCATGGTTTCGCGCAGGTTGGGGCTGCGGCTGCCAAGGGCGATCAGAAGGGCGCCAAGGGCGGGAATGGCAACGGACAGGGTGATCGGATCGGTAAGAAAAATACCGGTCATAACAGCCCCCCGGACAACAAGATGCGTGCGGCCTCATTGGCGGCGCCGACACTCAGGCGCGTGTCCAGCCCGAAATAAACGGTGGCAGCGGCCATCAGCACCACCATGGCCAGCATCACGGCCGGGGCTTCGCGGGTTTTGGCGCCATCGGGAGGCGGGGTGAAGTAGAAGACCTCGATCACCCGCCAGATGTAGATGACGGCGATCAGCGAACTGAGCAGCAGCAGAACGGCAATCGGCCAGTTGCCGTCATCGAGTGCGGCGGAAATCAGATACCATTTGCTGATGAAACCGGCGGTAAAGGGCACGCCGATCAGGCTGATGCCGCCCAGAAAGAAGGAAAAAGCCGTCAGCGGCATGCGCCGCCCCAGACCGCGCAGATCGTGCAGTTCGGCACTGCCGAGGCGGTAGACCATGGCCCCGACCGCCATGAACAGGGCGCCCTTGGTGGCGGCATGGTTGAACATATGCACGATGCCGCCGGTCAGCCCGTCTTCATTGGCGAAGGAAATGCCGAGGACGATATAGCCGATCTGCGCTACCGAGGAATAGGCCAGCAGGCGTTTCAGATTGGTCTGAAATACGGCGGCGATCGAACCGGCGAAAATCGCCGCCAGGCTCAGCGGCATCAGGAACTGGGAAAAATGCAGCCCGGCCACCGGCGTGGCCTGGCCGAAGATGATGAAATCGAAACGCAGCAGAACGTAGATCGACACCTTGGTTGCCGTGGCGGCAAGAAAGGCCGAAACCGTGGAAGGGGCGAAGGTATAAGCGCCCGGCAACCACAGATGCAGGGGAAACAGGGCGAATTTCAGTGCCAGCCCGACAGTCAGAAAAGCCGCGGCGGCCTTGATGGCACGCGTATCGCGTACGGCGACGATCTTTTCGGCCATATCGGCAATGTTGAGCGTGCCGGTCATCATGTAGACCAGGCCGACGCCGATCAGGAAGAAGGTGGCGCCGATGGTGCCGAGGATCAGATAACGATAGGCGGCGGTCAGGGATTCCCGGCGCTTTCCGGCGGCAATCAGCACATAGGAGGAAAGGGAGGATATCTCCAGAAACACGAAGACATTGAAGGCATCCCCCGTTACCGCCATGCCGAGCAGCCCGGCAACGCAGAGCATCCAGGCGGTATAGAACAGGGGGTGTCGGTCCTCGGGGATTTCCTGAAGCACGGAAGAGCGGCCGTAAACCAGGGTAACGGTCGATATCGAGGCGACGATCAGCAGCAGCAACGCCCCCAGCGTGTCGATACGGTATTCGATGCCCCAGGGGGCGGCCCAGCCGCCGACTTCATAGCTGATGACCTTGCCGCCCCATACCGATGCCAGCAGGCTTGCGGCAATAACGGTGGTGATCAGGCTGACCAGCGTGGCGACGATCCAGGCAAGGCCCCGGATGCGCAAAAATGCCAGCAGCGACAGCAACGGCGCGGAAACAAGCGGCACGACCACCTGAAGGATGGGAAAATGGCCGACGATATTGGCAAGCAGCGGGTTCACGATGCCCGGTCCATTTCTTGAACTTCGTCTTCCTCGACCGTGCCGTAGGCATCGTTGATGCGCACGACCAGCGCCAGGGCCAGCGCGGTGGTGGCGACACCGACCACAATGGCGGTCAGCATCAGCACATGGGGAAGGGGATTGGAATAGACTGTATCCGGATCGCCGGTCAGGATCGGGGCGGTGCCGCCGTTAATCTTGCCCATCGAAACATAGAACAGAATGACCGAGGCCTGAAACACGTTCAGCCCGATGACCTTCTTGACCAGATTGCCGCGGGCGACGACGGTATAAAGACCGATCATCATCAGAAAGACGAATATCCAGTAATTATAGGGAGCAAGCCAGGCCATCAGTCCTCCAGCTCTTCGATATCGCCGATACCGTGATATCCGGCGAAGGCGTAGAAGATCATCACCATGACCGAAAAGACGGTAATGCCGACGCCGAGCTCGACAAGCCAGATGCCGAGTTCCTGACCGAATACCGCATCTTCGGACAGGGCCGAATAATCGAGAAAATTCCTGCCCAGGAACAGGCTTGCCACGCCGGTGCCGGCATAGAGCAGCACGCCGAGCGCGGCGAGAAAGCGAACGATGCCGTCACCGAGAAAGCGCTTCACCTCGGCCAGGCCGTAAAGAATGGCGTAGAGGATGTAGGCGACGGCGAATATGACCCCGGCCTGGAAACCGCCGCCGGGGCTGTAATCGCCGTGAAACTGCACGTAAAGGCCGAACAGCAGGATGAACGGCAGCAGCAGGCGGGCAACGATGCGCGGTATCAGGTGATGTTTCATGTCTTCCGCCCGCCCTTGCGTTTGTGCCGGCGGCGCTGACGCCACAGGATAAAGGCAACGCCGATGCCGGCAGTGAAGATCACCGTGGTTTCGCCAAGGGTATCGTAGCCGCGATAGCTGGCCAGAACCGAGGTGACGATGTTGGGGATACCGATTTCCTCGCCCGATTTTTCAATGAAGCGCCTGGACAGTTCCGAATGCACCGGCGCATCCGGCGAGCCGAAAGCGGGAAAATCGAGCGTGCCGTATATCAGCGCGGCGCCGGTGATGGTGACGACCAGCAGCGGCAGCAGCGGCTTGTGCGCCGGGTCCTTTTCCCGGTTGGTGGTCAGGGCCAGGGTGCCGAGCATCAGCACCGTGGATATGCCCGCGCCGACCGCCGCTTCGGTAAAGGCGACGTCCACGGCGTCGAGGACAACGAAAATCGCGGCCATCAGCAGGCTGTAGATGCTGGCCAGCATCACGGCGGCGAACAGGCTGCGCATGCGCACCATGACAATGGCCGTGGCGGCGAGAAATGCCAGCAGGAGAATGTCGATCAGGTTTTCTATGATTCATTCTCCCCTTTGTGCCTGCTCGCGGAACTGGCGCGTTTCTTCCGGCGTTTTTTGGCGAGAACGGGGCGGATGCCGGCGAAAAGCGCCGAATTGGCCAGGGCATAGGAGGAGGTCGGGCTGGTCATGTAAAGGAAGATCAGAATAGCCAGAAGCTTTACCGCGACCAGCCAGTCCGGCGCCTGTGTCGCCAGCCCGGCCAGGATCAGGCCGGCGCCCAGCGTATCGGTTACGCCCGCGGCATGCATGCGCGTGTACAGATCGGGCAGGCGGATGATGCCCAGCCCACCGACGAACAGAAAAAAACTGCCCGTGCCGATGAAGGCCCATCCCAGAACATCGAGGAAAGTAGCAATCATTGCCTTCCCCCCTCGCCGTTGCTTTCCGGCAGTTCGACGGGCTCGGTGGCCGGTTCTTCCTGCCCGCCCAGATGGCCGACACGGATGAATTTGAGCACCGCCAGCATCCCGGTGAAATTGATCAGGGCATACAGCAGCGAAATATCCATGAAATCGGGACGGCCGTTGAGAAAACCGAGCACGGCGATCAGCAGCACGGTCTTCGTGCCGATCATGTTGACGGCAAGGATACGGTCATAGACGGTAGGACCCAGCAGCGCCCGGGCAAGCGCCAGCGCCATGGTGACCAGCAGGGCGACGGCGGCGGTGACGAACATCATGGCGATGGCTCCAGGGCTGCGGCACGGCGATCCATCTCTCCTTCCGCCAGACCTTCGGCAGCCTCGCGTATCAGCGCATGCACCAGGATCACATTACCGTGAATGTCGACCGTGACGGTACCGGGCGTCAGCGTAATGGAATTGGCATAGAGCACCCGGGCCGCATCCGTTTTCTGGCTGGCGCGCAGGCGGATCATCGTCGGTGTAACCGGCAGGGACGGAGAGAGGATCACTCTGGCGACATCGATGTTCGCCTTGACGATTTCCCACAGCAGCCATGGCCAATAGGCCAGGGCACGCAGAATGAAGGAGAAGGAAAAGGCCTGGCCCTCGCCCTGATAAAAACGGTGATACAGCGCCGCCGCCAGGGCCGAGGAAAGCGCGCCCAGCGTTACGAGGAACGGCTTGTATATTCCTGAAAGCAGCAGCCATGTCAGGAATAGAACGACAAATACGCCGATGGTCCTAAGCAAAGGGCCTCATTCCTCCGAAAATGGTGTCGGTGCGCCACATTCCGCGCACGTTATGGCATGGGGTGGACATGAGCGCAATACCTTTGCTTTTCCGGTCAGTACGGCCCGCAACCAGGGCGGGTGGCATCATTTCCGCGCAAGGCGAAAGGGTAATTGAGAATATTTCTAGATAGTGATAGGATTTTAATATTAAAGAACAAAAACACAAAAAAATGGGTACGGATCATGCAAGCGCAGCAGAAGGAGGACCACCCGCCGCCAGCCGAGATCGTGAAGGCCCGCGGGAGGATCAAATGGTTCAATGCCATCAAGGGTTACGGCTTTATCGTGCCGGAAGGTCTGCCGGGCGATGTATTCATTCATCTTTCCTGTCTGAAGCAGGCGGGATTCGACTATCTGGAGGAAGGCGTCAGCGTCACCTGCGAGATTACCCGCCGCAGCAAGGGCTGGCAGGCGGTCAAGGTGATCGCGATTGACACATCGACGGCGGTGCCGAGTCTCAATTGCATGCCCTCACCGCCGAAAAATCCCGTACTGGCGGTCAGCGATACCCTTCCCGCCGCGGATGAGGGGTTCGAGCCCACCGTCGTCAAATGGTTCAACCGGATTCGCGGTTACGGTTTTCTGACGCGGGGCGAGAATACGCCGGATATTTTTCTGCATATTGAAACGTTGCGCCAGGTCGGCCTGACCAATCTGGAGCCGGGGCAGCCGGTTCTGGCCCGCATTGCCGCCGGCGCCAAGGGATTGCAGGCGCATGAGATCCGCCTCCCGGCCGGATAATCTTCTATCCGCCGGCGTCCTGTCCGGGCAGGTTTACCCGGTTTTCCGGTGTGCGTTCCGGGCCGGAAGGGTGCTCCTGCCGGCCCGGTTATTGCCTCATATGCCATGATGGCGGGAATGAACCCGGGATTCTTTTTTTACTTCACTTCGATGGCGTAACTTTCCACAGGGTAAGATTTCTTGAGAATGCCGCCATCGATCAGAAACTTTTCGAAACGCTGATAGCGCCGGGTATCCAGCGCGCCGGGGCGCAGGGCGAAGCGGCTCAGCGTGTCCCGCCAGGCCCGCTTGTTGAGCTCATCGTTCAGTTCGGGATAGCGCTTGATGAACAGCGACCAGCTTTCATCGGGGTGGTTGATCAGATATTCGACCCCGGCTTCCAGCCCGTCGATGAAGGCTTTCAGGCGGGGATCCTTCAGCCGGGCGTTATTGGCGACAACGATCAGCTCGTCATAGGCGGGAATGCCTTCTTCCTCGATATAAAAGGCGCGGCCGGGGCGGCCGACGATATCCATCTGATTCAGCTCGAAATTCCGGTATGCGCCGATAACGGCATCGACCTGGCCCGAGATCAGCGAAGGCGACAGCGAGAAATTGACGTTGACCAGGCTGACATCGTCAAGCGTGAGGCCATATTTTGCAAACATCACCTTGAGCAAGGCTTCCTCGACGCCGCCAACCGAATAGCCGATCTTGCGCCCTTTCAGGTCGGCGATCGATTTGACCGGACCGTCTTCAAGCACGACCAGACTGTTCAGCGGCGTTGCCACCAGGGTGGCAATGCGCGTCAGCGGCAGCCCTTCGGCCACCTGAATATGCAGTTGCGGCTGATAGGAAACGGCAAGATCCGCCTTTCCGGCGGCGACCAGTTTCGGCGGATCGTTGGGATCGGCCGGGGCGATCAGTTCGACATCCAACCCGCGTTCGGCGAAAAATCCCTTTTCCTTGGCGACGATCAGCGGCGCATGATCCGGATTGACGAACCAGTCCAGGATCACGGTCAGCTTCTGTGCCGTTGTAGCGGCCTGTGCCGGCAGGGAAAACAGGGCCGCGATCAATATGGTCGCCGCTGCCAAAAATGAGAATTTAATATTTCTTATCATGTGGTTATTCTCCTTATTTCATGTTGTCTGGCATCCAGAAAACAATTTTTTTCAGCATCCAGTCGATTGAAAACCAGAAACAGATGGAAAAGGCCGCCAGCACGAACAAAGCGGCGAAAAGAAAATCGATCTGCATGCGGCCGTTGGCATGCAGCATCAGATAACCCAGGCCGGCACCCGAACCGACCCATTCGCCGACGACGGCGCCAATGGGGGCGAAGGCGGCCGCGACCCGCAGGCCGGAGGCCAGCGCCGGCAGGGCCGCGGGCAGGTGGATATGGCGGAAGCTGCGCAATACCCGCCCGATGCGCTGGCGGGCGGAAAGCGGGACGGGCGAGGCCGTCATGATGCGGGCCATGTCGATCCAGCCCTTGTCGATTTGGCGCAGCCCGTCCAGAAAGGCCGATGTGACGGGAAAGAAAATGATGATCACTGCCATGGCGATCTTCGAGGCCATGCCATATCCCAGCCACAGCACCAGTAGCGGCGCGATGGCGAAGGCGGGGATGGCCTGGCTTGCCACCAGAACCGGCAGCAGCCAGCGCCGGGCCGGCCCCACATAGGCCGTCAGCAGCGCCCCGCAAATGCCGAGGAAAAGCCCCAGAATCAGGCCGATGACAATTTCGGCGATGGTGATCGCGGCATGATCGGCAATGACCGGCCAGCGCTGCAGAAGGCTTTCCCACACCGCCAGCGGCCCCGGCAGAATGAAAGGCGGAAGGGCGAAAACAATGACTATGGCCTGCCAGGATGCCAGCAAGCCGGCAATGGTGACGAGGACACGC
>JALXAG010000026.1 GCA_026992315.1 Sneathiellales bacterium
ACTGATGCTCGGCAATGAAGGCTTCAATGTCTATTCGACGGATCTGGGGGAAGAAGGGCTCGATCTCGGCAAGCTCTATGATTACGACATCATCATTCTCGATCTGAACCTGCCTGACATGCATGGCTATGATGTGCTGAAGAAATTGCGCATGTCCAAGGTGGAAACCCCCATTCTGATCCTTTCGGGCATGACGGAACCGGACAAAAAGGTCAAGGGGCTGGGCTTCGGCGCCGACGACTACCTGACCAAGCCGTTCAACCGGGAAGAGCTGATCGCACGCATTCACGCCATTGTCCGTCGCTCCAAGGGGCATTCGCAGTCGATCATCCGCACCGGCAAGCTTTGCGTCAATCTGGACACCAAGACCGTCGAGGTCGATAACCAGCGCCTGCACCTGACGGGCAAGGAATACGCCATGCTGGAGCTGCTTTCCCTGCGCAAGGGCACCACCCTGACCAAGGAAATGTTCCTCAATCATCTCTATGGCGGCATGGACGAACCCGAACTGAAGATCATCGATGTCTTCATCTGCAAGCTGCGCAAGAAACTGGCGGCGGCAACCGGCGGCACCAATTTCATCGAAACGGTCTGGGGCCGGGGCTATGTGCTGCGCGATCCCGTGGAGGAAAAGGAACCCGCTTCCCAGCCCAAAGCTGCGACAGGATAAACTCACGATATCATTGATGGTCGTTCGCGGCGTTGCGCGGTTGCCGGTTTTACCATCGATGAGACAGGCCGGAACCTTCGGGTTCCGGCCTTTTTCGTGCTGCAATGACCGCGGCGATATCGCCCCCGGAAAAAATCCCTATACCGACCCATAATCGATCTGTATATAGCTATTGTATGAACTGCTTTGGCAAAAAGTCTTCATTTCCGGGATCAGGCCAATGAAAAAGCTCTCCCTTGCCCTGCGTATCGCCCTGTTCGGCACCGCTCTGCTGCTTGGTGCCTGCACCGACGAGCAAAAACAGGCCGGTCCCGTCACCACTGCACCTGCACTCGTAGCATCGGATATACCGGCCAAGGAAGATATGCTGGTTTCCCGCACACTCACCATCGCCATGCCTGGCATGAATGTCAGAAAAGTTTTCGATCGTGCCTATCCGACCGGCTGGGTCGAAGGCTACGATCATCGTAACGGAATAATCTCCGTCATCAGTTTGACAGAGCCATATCTGTTCAATGCATCCGCCATCAATGCCGAAGGCGCCGGCCGTATCCTGCAAAGATACAAGTCAATGAAAGGCTGGGACAACTATTCCCCCGTCGAGGAAACGCGCACCAAGAGCGGACCACTCTATATCTGGAACGAAAAGGACCACAACTGCGTCATCTACGGGCAGTTCTTGCTCAGCGAAAAAGGCATTATTTCTAGGGTCCGGACCCATTAATTCATACGATTCCGTTTGACGGATGGGGGTTGAATGCCAGCAAAAGTCCTGCAGGACAGGCCTTTCCCTGTTCAAGGGGCTTTTGCGCCGCAGGCGAGCCCCATCCGTCAAACCCGAAGGGCGGGACGGATCTGCCCTCTGACGGCGTCGAAAGGCTTTGAAAATGCCCCACATTTCCTGCAGCCTTTCTCCTGTTCAGCGAACAGATCCGCTCCCGCGGAATGAATGAATTAATGGGTCCGGACCCTAATGCTGCAAGGCCGGAAAACAGTATGGCCAACGTCTTTCTTTCCGGCCGGCAATGCGGGGAAAGTCACGATAAGGCCATTAACAGCCTGATGGCGATGCTAAACAGCGTCACCATGAACTGACACACGACAAGCGGCAAAAACAGCGCCTTCCGGCAACGGCGTCAGGCAGCGTGCTGATAGACGCCGCGCTGACCGGTGACCGGCTTGAACTTGTCGGTAATGCCAAGAACGGTTTCCGCCCCGCCGAGGAACAGAACGCCATCCGGTTCCAGCATGGTCGACATACGCTCCAGCACTTCCGCCTTGGTCTGCTGATCGAAATAAATCAGAACATTACGGCAGAAAATCACATCGAACTTGCCCAGATGGGTGAAGTTATCCATCAGGTTGAGCTTCTGAAAACGCACCGAGGCACGGATGGCGGCATCGATCTGCCACATTTCGTTGACCTGGCGGAAATATTTCACCAACAGGGAAATGGGCAGGCCGCGCTGCACCTCGAACTGCGAATACATGCCGGCCTTGGCTTTTTCCAACACTTCCGACGACAGATCCGTTCCCAGGATTTCCGTTCGCCACCCCGGCATTTTCGCGGCATTTTCCTTCAGGATCATGGCCAGCGAATACGGTTCCTGACCGGTCGAGGCAGCGGCGCACCAAATACGCAGGCGTTTGCGCGCGGCACGCGCTTCGATAAGGGCCGGCAGGGTTTCGTTCTCGAAAATCTGAAACGGCTTCGTGTCCCGGAAGAAAAAGGATTCATTCGTGGTCATCGCCTCGATGACCGCGACCTTAAGCGATGAATCCGTTCCCTTGCGCAATTCGGCGACCAGACCGTCGAGAGTATTGTGTCCCCGTTCGCGGGCAATCGGCAGCAGACGGCTTTCCAGAAGGTACATCTTGTCTTCGGAAACGACGAGCCCGGACCCCTTTTTCAGAAAATCCGCCAGAAACTGGAAATCAGCGCTGTTCATCTTGCCGCTCCCGTCATGATTTTTTCGACCATAGGCCCAACCTCCTTCAAGGGCAGAACCGCACTGCACAGCCCGCCGCTGGCCACCGCCCCCGGCATGCCCCACACCACGCTGCTGGCCTCGTCCTGGGCAATGACACAACCGCCAGCCTCGGTAACCGCGCGCGACCCTTCAAGGCCGTCATGTCCCATTCCCGTCAGGATGACGGTCAGCACCCGCCCACCATAGACGGATACCAGGCTGCGCAGCATGGGATCGACCGAGGGGCGGCAGAAATTCTCCGGCGGATTCTGATTCAGCGCGATCACCTGCCGCCCTCCTCTTTCCGCCACCGTCATATGCCAATTGCCCGGGGCGACATAAACCTTGCCGGCTTCGACCGCTTCGCCATCCACCGCCTCGTGACAGTCGGCCCCCAGGATCTTGGCGATATGTTCTGAGAGAATGGCGGTGAAGGTTGCAGGCATGTGCTGGGTGACGAATACAGGCAGCTTCAGCTTGCCGCGCAGCGCCCCGAAAACTTCGAAAAGTGCCTGCGGACCACCTGTCGAGCTGCCGATCGCCAGAACCTTCGGCGGCAGGGTGGGGAATTTACGCAGGGCAATGGCCTGATTGCCGTACAGGCCCTGACGGGCGGGCGCGACAGGGGCAGCGGCGCTGCTTGGCGCCCTCAACGGTGCGGAAGCGCCGGAGTTGACCTGCAGACGCCGGGCAGCCCCCAAGGCCTTGACCTTTTCCACCAGTTCGCGGCGGAAGACATCCGCCTGTTGCAATTCGCGGGTTGAGCTCGGCTTCGGTACGTAATCCGATGCGCCGGCCTCCAGCGCCCGCAGACTGATTTCCGCATTGCGCCGGGTCAGGGTCGACGCCATGACGACTTTCAGCTTCGGATCGACTTCCAGCAATTTCGGCAGGGCCGTAATGCCGTCCATCTCCGGCATTTCGATATCGAGAACCACCACATCGGCGGGCGTGCGCTGCAACTGACGGATCGCCATCAGCCCGTTACCGGCCGATGATACGACCTTTATTTCCGGATCCTGTTCCAGCCAGCGACTGATCAGTCCCCGGATAACGGCGGAATCATCGACCACCAGCACCTTGTATGGATTGCTGCTGCGTGTCATGGCGCCATCCGCCTTCTGAGCGTGAATTCTTGACATGTTTTCTCCCGCACGGCGGTTAGAGCAAACCGACCTGGGCGAATTTCGCTTCGATGATTTCCCGATCGAAGGGCTTCATGATGTATTCATTGGCACCGGCCATCAGCGCCTTCTGAATGTGCTCCATGTCGTTTTCCGTCGTGCAGAAGACAACAATGGGGCGGTCGCCGCCTTTTTCCTGGCGAAGCTTGATCAGAAATTCCAGACCATTCATCACCGGCATATTCCAGTCCAGCAATACGGCATCGGGCATGTTTTTCTGGCATGCCTGAAGGGCATCCTGGCCGTCAACGGCTTCCTCGATCTCGAAATTCAACTCACTCAGTATGCGGCGAGCCACCATCCGGATCACCTTGGAATCGTCCACGATCAAACACGATTTCATCTGGTATCTCCAAATCTGCCAAATCGTTGTTGCCCGGCCGGGCACTGTTTCCGTTACGCCACGGATCGAACATCGCGATAATGGTGGCCGGATCCAATATCGGCGTTATCCCGCCCTACGCCGCCAGAGAACCGCCTCCGGCAAAATCGAGCAGACGTTCCACATCCAGAACCACAAGCAGTTTATCATCCAGGCGATATATCCCGTTCGATATCTCCCGCCAGCGCGGATCCAGGGTCGCCGGGCTGCGTTCGAAGCGCTCCGCCGACAGGCTCAGCACCTCGCCAACGCTATCGATCATCAGGCTATAGGGTTCATCGCGATACTCGACCACCACGCTCATGCCCGATCCGTCTTCCTGCGGCGGAAGATTGAGACGCCGGCGCACATCGATGGCAGTGACGATCCGTCCGCGCAGGTTAAGGGCACCCGCCACCTCCGGCGGCGCCTTGGGGATTCGCGTGATCGCCTGCGGCCCCAGCACATCCTGCACCATCAGAACAGGTATACCGAAAAGCTGGCCGCTGATCGTTACGGTGACAAAATCGGATGTCGCTCCATCCATTCCAAGCACGCTCATGCTGCACCTCCGCCCATACGCAGGGTCTGGTTCAATGTCGCCAACAATTCCTCACGGTCGAATTTGGCAACGTAATCGGTAAATCCGGCCTGGCGGCCGCGGTCGAAGTCCTGCGGCGTCGCATGGCTGGACAGCGCCACAATCGGCGTCGACTGCCAGCGACCGTCAGCCTTGACCGCCTCGGCGAATTCGAAACCGTTCATGCCCGGCATTTCGATATCGCTGATGATCAGGTCGAAACGTGCTCCGCCTTCGCGAAGCTGCAGGGCATCGGCAGCATCGTCCGCCGTCGTCACTTCATACCCGGCCAGTTGCAGCAGCGGCGTCAGCATGTTGCGGAAGAACGGGCTGTCATCGACCAGCAGAACCTTCGGCGCCGTTTCGTCGGTGGGCTGCACGGCCGGGGTCTGGGAATTGAACCAGTCGGGGAAGGCCTGCGCCAGATAGTAGGCGACGTCGATCACTTCGGTGGCGTGTTCGCCGATCACCGCCGTGCCCAGGATCGCCTGGGTGCCGGAGGAGCGCAGTTCGATATCCAGCTTGTCTTCAACGATATCGACGATTTCATCGACAATCAGCCCCATGGTCCGCTCTTCATCCGAGAAGACAAGGATCGGCTGACGTCCCTCTTCCTTGATCTGATAGGAGGGATCCACCGTCACCAGCGGCATCAGATGGCCGCGATACTGGACCACAATCTGGTTGTTGGCACGTTCGAACTGCGCCACGTCGATTTCCTCGAGCCGCGCAACCAGCGACAGCGGCACCGCCTTCGGCTCCACCGCACCGGCGCGGAAGACCAGCAGGGCCGTGGTATCCTCGCTGCTGGCGCCGCGAACGGCATCGGCATCCTCTTCGCTGTCGCTCAGGGTCACTTCGCCGGTCGAGGCGGCGATGCCGTTCGGATCGAGGATCATTACCACACTGCCGTCACCGAGAATGGTATTGCCCGAATAAATGCCGATATTGTTCAGGATCGGCGCCACCGGCTTGACCACGATTTCCTCTGTATCGAAGACCCGATCAACAACGATGCCGAAGGAATAATTCCCCACCTGGGTGACGATGATGTAATCCTCCGAGCTGTCGCTTTCCGGATCCTTCTCAAGCTCCAGCACCTCATGCAGATGCACCAGCGGCAGCAGGCGTTCGCGCAGCCGCAGCACCGGGGTGTTGTTGATGGTTTCGATCTTGTGATCGCTGGCCCGGTCCGAAGTGCGCACCAGCTCCACGACGCTGATCTGCGGCACGGCGAAGCGCTCGCCGGCGCTTTCGACAATCAATGCCGAAACAATGGCCAGCGTCAGCGGAATCTTGATAATGAAGGTCGATCCCTTGCCCTCCTCGGAGCGCAGATCGATGGTGCCGCCGATCTTTTCGATATTCGTGCGCACCACATCCATCCCGACACCGCGCCCGGAAACGGATGTCACCGCCTCGGCAGTGGAGAAGCCGGGCATGAAGATGAATTTCTGGATCTGCTGATCCGACATGCCCTCAAGCTCGCCCGGTGTCACCAGGCCATTGTCCAGAGCCTTCTGCTTGACCCGTTCGATGTTGATGCCACGGCCGTCATCGGCGATTTCGATAATGATGTGACCGCCTTCATGATAGGCATTGAGAACGATCTTGCCGGTTTCCTTCTTGCCCGCGGCAAGGCGTTCTTCGGGCGTCTCCATGCCGTGATCGGCGGAATTGCGCACCATATGCGTCAGCGGATCCTTGATCAGTTCCAGCACCTGGCGGTCCAGCTCCGTATCGGCGCCGAGCATCTGCAGATCGATCTTCTTGTTCAGTTCCATGCTCAGATCGCGCACGATCCGCGGCAGCTTCGCCCAGGCATTGCCGATCGGCTGCATGCGGGTTTTCATCACCCCTTCCTGCAGCTCGGTCGTCACATGCGACAGGCGCTGCAAAGGCACGGTGAACTCGCTGTCCTCCATGCCGCGAACCATCTGCAGCAACTGGTTGCGCGTCAGCACCAGCTCGCTGACCATGGTCATCAGATGTTCGAGCAGATGCACATTGACGCGGATCGAACTGGCGGCCTTGTGCACATCCTTCTTCGCCGCCGGGCTTTCCTCTGCCTTGGCGGCCTTGGCAGCCGGCGCGGGCTTGGTCTCCTGAATTTCAGGGCCTTCGGCTTCCTGGAAAGCACGCTCAAGCTCGTCCATGGATACTTCGCCGGGGCGAAGCTTGCGCCCCAGCTGCGGATCGAAATCGCCTGCCTGCAGGAATTTCTTTTCTTCCCCGGATTCCTCTGCACCTGCTTCCTGTGCGCCTGAAGCCGCATCTTCGTTCTCTGCCGCATTGTCTGCCGCGGTTTCCTGAACGGCTGCAGCCTCCGCCTCCTCTGCCGGAGCGGCTTCTGCGGTATCCGGCGCCGACGCGGCGGGGGCAGATTCTCCGGCAGCCATGGCGTTCAGGCGGGCGATCAGGTCGCTGTCATCGCCTTCGGGCTCGGCCTCATTGGCTTCCAGATGCTCCAGAATTTCCTTGATGCGGTCAATCGCCTGCAGAATCAGGGTCACGGCTTCAGGGGTAACGACCAGTTCCTTGTCGCGAAACTTGCCCAGAACGTTTTCACCGGCATGGGCGACGCTCTCCAGCCGCGGCAGGCCGAGAAAACCGCAGGTTCCCTTGATCGTATGCACAAGGCGGAAAATATTGTCGATCAGTTCCGGGTTGTCCGGGTTCTTTTCCAGATTGACGAGCTCCAAATCGACTTCGGCGATGCTCTCGTTAGTTTCCGTCAAAAATTCCTGAAGCAGGTCATCCATTACGGTCACCTCTTGCCTTTCGTGACCGGCTTGCAAAGCCGTTGCCCGAACCCCGGGCGAAAATGATCATTCGTTGATGCAGGATCGGCAAAACTGGTTAAAAACGCGTAAATCAAAGAAATTCTCAGTTTTTCCGGCCGCCCGCACCGTTCAGCGCAGGGTTGCGTGCAGGCGCACCTGATCCTGCGGGCCCTCTTCCAACGACAATTCGGCATCCGCCGCCTGGGCCAGCAGGGCCGTATAGCGGTGCTGAACATTACGGGCATCGACATCGACCTCCGCCCCGGTCAGGGCGGCGCGGGCCTCGGGGCGGAAGCGGGCATTGTTGCCATGGCCGCTGACCCGGCTGCGTTCGGGTGCCTCGGCCACATCCACGATCAGCTCACCGCCACGGGGCAGGGCCGCGGCGACGGACAGGATCATGTTCAGCAGCAGCTTGGCTCCCGTCTTGGAGAATTGCGGCTCCACATTCTCCCAAATCAGGGAAATCTTGCCCCCGGTATAAAGTGCCCGGGCCGCTTCGCGCGCCTCGCTCAGGGAAAAGGACTGCCCCTCTCCCCCCGACGCACCGAAAGCCAGACGCAGAAACTGCAGGCGCCGCGCTGCCTCCAGCGCGCTGCGCGCGACCAGGGCTTCGGCCTGTTCGCGCATATCGGGATCGGTTTCCTCCTGCAGGATCTCCATGCCGTTATGCACGGCGCCGAGCGGGCCGACAATGTCATGACACAATCGGGAACATAAAAGGGCAGCGAGTTCCAACTCTTTCATTGGCGGGGCCTTCCGTGGTGAACTTGTTGCTACGATCCTTCGCCGAGATCATTAAAATGGGGTAAAATCGTCGGGCGTTTTCCGCCGTATCGTACAGATGCGCCGCATGAAAGGTACAGACCGCATGGAATACGAAGGCTTCACCACCCTGACGCCCGGATGCTTCGTCATCCATCCGGACCGTCCCGACTGGGGGCG
>JALXAG010000027.1 GCA_026992315.1 Sneathiellales bacterium
TCTCCACCCTCAGCATCGCTTCCACCCTGCCCGATCCGGTGGCCGGGACGCGGCTGGTCGGGATGCGGGTGGCCGATGAGGGCGGGCGTGTCGGCTTCGCCGATGAATTGCGCGTCATCGTGACCGCCGATCCGCTGCTGGGCACGGGCGGCGACGATCTGCTCAGCGGCGGTGCCGGTAACGACTATCTTCTCGGTCATGGCGGCAGCGATACGTTGCAGGGGCTGGGCGGCGACGACGTGCTGGATGGCGGTATCGGCGCGGACCGGATCGAGGGCGGCGGGGGGAGCGATATCCTCGATGGCGGCAGCGGCGACGATATGTTGCTGGGCGGTGCGGGTGCCGATACGCTTCAGGGCGGTTTCGGCAACGATTCGCTCGATGGCGGGGAAGGTGACGACGTGCTGCGCGGCGATGGCGGGCAGGATGTGCTGCATGGCGGTGCGGGGGCCGACCGCTTCCAATGGCGCCAGGGCGATCATGGCAGCGACCGTATCGACGATTTCACGCCCGGGGATGGCGATGTGCTGGATGTCTCGGCCCTGCTCGATGGTTACGATCCGGCCACGGACAGCCTGTCCGATTACCTGTCGCTGCAGGGGCGGGGGGCGGATGCCGTGCTGCGGGTGGATCCGGGCGGCGGCGCCTCTTACAGCGATCTGGCCCTGATCGAGGGCGGCGCCGGACTCGATATCGATACCCTGGTGGCCGATGGCAACATCATTGTCTGAACATCGTTTTCTTTCGCCCGTGCAGGCTATGGCCTGGCCGTGGCGCTTGTTCCGCCCGGCGGGGGTCGGTATCCTCGCCTCCTGCCACTCTGTTACCGGGGGATGATTTCTGATTTGACGATAGTAGCATCTGCTTCTTTTCTGACGGTTTCCGCATGAGAAAAATGGTTCTCGCTGCCCTGAGTGCAGGGTTTCTGCTGTTTTCCGCCCCGGCCCTGGCGGACAGTCTGCGCGATGTCGTCGATCGTGCCATCGCCCGCCATCCCGATATGGGCATCGTGCGCAAGGATCGTGCGGCAATCGACGAGGAATTGCGCCAGGCCAGGGCCCTGCGCCTGCCATCGGTCGATCTGCGGGCGGAAACCGGGCCGCAATATACCGACAGCCCGGCGACGCGGGCCCGTGCAGGCCAGACGGGCGATGGCGAGGCCAGCCTGTGGCGCAGTCTTGGTTCGCTGACCGTGACGCAAAACCTGTTCGACGGCAAATTCACCGAAAGCGAGATCGCCCGCCAGCAATGGCGCAAGACATCGGCGGGCGGGCGGATCGAGGAAACGGCGCTTTCCGTCGGGCTCGATGCGGTCGAGGCTTATATCGACGTGCTGCGCAACCGTGAAAACCTGCGCATCGCCGAAGAGAACGTCGCCATGCACCGGCGCCTGCGCGATTCGATCGAAACCCTGCGCCGGGGCGGGGGCGGTACGGCGGGGGATACGGCCCAGGCCGATGCCCGCCTGGCGGCGGCACGGGCGGCGCAGGCCCGTATCCGCGGCGATCTGCGCAAGGCCGAGGCGGATTTCAACCGTGTTGTCGGGGAACTGCCCGGTCAGCTCGACCCCGTCACCCCGCCGGCAATTGCCGATGGCGGTGTGGATGGGGCGATTGCCCGGGCGATGGTGCATCATCCGGCCCTGTCCATTGCCCGTGCCGATCTCGAAGTGGCGCAGGCCGAATTACGCTCGACCCGCTCCACCCTGTATCCCCGCGTCGATCTGGAGGTAAGCGCCCTGCAGGGCCGGGACATCGACGGGGTGCGCGGCGATGAAAGCGGCCTGTCGGCCCTGGCCGTGTTGCGCTGGAATCTGTATCGCGGCGGCGCGGATAAGGCCCGCGAACGCGAACTGAAGTGGCGGGCGGCTGAGGAACGCGAAAAGGTGGAAAAGGCCCGCCGCCGGGTGGAGCGGGATGTGCGTACCTCTTATTACGCCTACGATACGGCGAAGGCCCGGGTCGGGATTCTGCGTCAGCAGGTGGCAGCGAATGAAAAGGTCGTGGAAATCTACGGTCAGCAGTTTGCTATCGGCGCGCGTTCGCTGCTCGATCTGCTCGATGCCCAGAACGAATTGTTCCTCTCGCGCCTGGGGCTGACGACCGCCCGCCATGTGGCGCTGTTCACCGCTTACCGCCTGATTGCCGCCGAAGGGCGGTTGCTGAACCATCTGGGGCTGCCCCGTCCGGGCGTTTCGGCTCCTGCGGATAAGGACGGGCCGCGCTGATCATGGCGGAGGACGGCATTCATGCCGGCGGGCAGGCCCTGTTGGAAGCGGCCCTTCTGGCCTGCAGGGAGATGGGCCATGACCTGACAGCGGCGGCGCTGTTGTCAGGTGTGCCCGAGGATACGGAGGATCTGAGCCCGGAAGGGCTGCTGAGAGCCCTGCGCCGTCACGGCTTCACGGCGGTGTCGGTTTCACGCCGGATCCGGGATCTGGGCCGGGCACCGGGCGGGGAACGGTTCAGGGACCTGCCCGTCATCGCCCTGACCGCCATGGCCATGGCCGAGGAC
>JALXAG010000028.1 GCA_026992315.1 Sneathiellales bacterium
ATGCCTGGGGCAACCCCATCCTGCCCCCCTCACCCGCCCAGTAGCATTTTCTTGCTGCGCAGGATCAGCGCCACCTCACGGCGCGAAACGATGACAATGGCCGGGTGACGCAGCGCCGCCTGAATGCGCAGATCGCCGATCAGGTCGAAATGTTCCTTGGCCTGTCCCGGATACTGACAGCAATAGGGAGAACATCCCAGGGAAACCGCCACGGCAATCAGTTCCAGGGCCGCCTCCATGCCGGGATCGGTGCTGAGAAGATGCGCACTGCGCCGCCCGTCCGGCAGGATTCGCGGCCTGTCCATCACAACGGCCATGAGAGGCCTCCGTGCCCGGTAGCATATATTTTTATCCGCATCATGGCCCGTGATTCGTTGTGCCGCACAACAAAAGCCCCCATCCGGCTGGGCGGACACAAGGAATATGCGAAAATCGCGTCATTTTGCAACGCCCGGGTTATCCGCATAAAAACCGCTTCAGCCCGGCACAGACACCGCTTTTTCCGAAAGCCGTATCGATCAGGTTGTAGAAAGCATCTTGAAAACAGGGTTAACGTGTCTAAAGTGCCTGCAACCGGCCGCCTGTCCGTCGCGCGACGGCATTCCCCGGAAAGGCTCGATCCGCGGCGGCGGTAAAAAGCAGCGGCTGACCCAGTGCCAGCTGGGAACCATTCACTGGCCGGGGTCTTGCTCATTGGGGGGAAAGAATTGGCGCGGAACATCGAAAAACGCAGGACGGGGAACCGGGGATGATCCGGTCTCAGCCGGTAACGCTGCACGATCTGAAGCGCGACGATCCGCTGTTCGCCGTGCTGGCCTCCTGGCGCAATTCATGCAGCGAGCACAACTGGCCGCACAAGCGCGACCTCTACCCGGAGGAATTCGGCCGGGCGCTCGGCCGTGTCTGCCTTGTCGATGTGCTGCGGCCGGGGCCGCGTTTTCGTTTCCGCCTGTTCGGGACCATCCTTGCCGCTAATATGGGCGCCGACATGCAGGGGCAGGACCTGGCCAATCTGCGCCCGCTGGAATACCGCGACATGGTTCTTGCCGATTATCGCGAGGCCGTGCGCCGCGGCATCCCGACCCTCAAGCGCATCACCAGCATCCATAACGGGGTGGAGCTGAACTATCTGCGGCTGATCCTGCCGCTGATAAACGATAACGGCGCCATCGGCTGCCTGCTGACCGCCTCTTCCACGCAGGACGATTGGGGGCTTTATTTCGGCAACGAAGCGCTGCACATGCGCACCATGCTCACCCCTTATCAGAATCCGCACGCCCCCCGCCCGCACTGAGCGGACAGCGGCAGCAGAATCCAAAAGCCGGGCACAAAAAACCGGGGCGGACGGCCGCCCCGGCATGTCTTCTGGCATTGTCTGCTTGTGTGCTTCAGCCGCGCAGGCGCCGTGCCAGCTTCCAGCAGGCCGGCAGCAGGGCCGCGGCCAGCAGCAGCTTGACGAAATCGCCGGCCAGGAAGGGATACAGCCCCCAGTCGAGCACCGGCTTGTCCCAGCCGACCAGCGTGCCGAGCCACAATACCCCCGGCACATAAATGGCAATATTGCCCAGCAGCATCGCCGCCATGGTCGTCAGCGGATTACGGTCCCAGCCGCGTTCGGCCAGCCAGCCGCACAGCAAGGCGGCCAGCAGAAAGCCGAGAATGTAACCACCGGTCGGCCCGGCCATATAGGCCAGCCCCAGCCCCTTTTCGGGCGTGCCGGCAAAAACGGGCAGCCCCGCCGCCCCCTCGGCCAGATAGGCCAGCAACGTCAGCCCGGCCAGGCGCCAGCCCAGAGCCATCGACAGCCCCAATATGACAAGGGTCTGCATCGTCATCGGCACCGGCCAGAACGGCACCTGAAATTTGGAGGACAGGGCAATCAGCGCCGATCCGCCGAGAACCGTCAGCGCAAGACGCAGCGGACGGTTGGCCAGCCTGTCGCCAAGCATGGTTTCGTAAAGCGTGCCCATCGTCGGGGAATTGCTCTGCATGGACTCTTCTCCTTGCCTGCATGACCGGGCGCCGCGGCGCCGTCGAAACTGGGTGAACCGATCCTCTACCCCGGATAAGCCGGCACGGCAAGACCCATATCGCCGCAGCCAGGGTTGAACAGCAGTCCCCTCACAGTTTCAGCGCAGGGATACAGGAGGGTCTATTCCACCGTCACCGATTTGGCCAGGTTGCGCGGCTGATCGACATCGGTGCCCTTGAGCACCGCAACATGATAGGCCAGAAGCTGCACCGGCAATGCATACAGAATCGGCGCGACGAAGGGATCGACCTCCGGCAGTTCGACGCGGCCTTCGGCCTCCTCCCCGACCTGGGCGATTCCCTTGGCATCGCTGAGAAAGATCACCCGCCCGCCCCGGGCCATGACCTCGTTCATATTCGAGATGGTCTTCTCGAACAGATTGTCGCTGGGGGCGATCACGATGACCGGCACCGTTTCGTCGATCAGGGCGATCGGGCCGTGCTTCATCTCGCCGGAGGCATAGCCTTCGGC
>JALXAG010000029.1 GCA_026992315.1 Sneathiellales bacterium
AACGGCACCCATTCGCCGCTCGATAAGCGCGTCAGCCGCTGGCGGCGCATCGGCTGGGTGGTGTTGTTCGGTTTCATCGGCAGTTCCGTGGCCTGGGCGGCGACGGCACGGCTGGACGGCGCCGCCATCGCCCGCGGCGAGGTGACGGTAGAGAGCAACCGCAAGGCGGTTCAGCATCTGGAAGGCGGCATCGTCAAGGCCATTCTGGTCAGGGAAGGGCAGAAGGTTGCCGCGGGCGAGCCGCTGCTGCGGCTTGACGATACCCTGGCGCGCAGCCGCTACCGCATGCTGGAAAGCCAGTATTATTCCCTTCTGGCGGAAGAGGCCCGCCTTGCCGCGGAACGCGACGGGGCCAACGATATCGCCTTCCCCGAGGAATTGCTGCAAAGAGCCGGCGAGGAGGCCATCGCCAAGCTGATCGTCAGTCAGGTCGATATCTTCAATTCGCGGCGCAAGCGCGGCGATACGCAAAAGCGCATTCTGCGGGAACGCATCGCCCAGCTTGAGCGCGGCGTCACCGGTTTGCAGGCTCGTTTGGAGGCGCAGAAATCCCAACTGGCCCTGTTGCAGGAGGAACGCGGCGCCATCGAGGCCCTGTGGCGCAAGGGGCTGGCGCGCAAATCCCAGTTTCTGGCATTGCAGCGGCGCGAAGCCGATCTGCAGGGCCGGATCGCCGATCTGCGCGCACAGATCGACCGTAATCGCGACAATATTGCCGAAATCCGCTATCAGATGAGCATTCCCGCCGATCGCCTGCGCTCGCAGGTGTCGGAGGATCTGCGTCGGGTGCGCGATCGGCTTGCCGATGTCGGCGAACGAATGCTGGCGGCGCGCGATACCCTGGCCCGGCTGACGGTGCGTGCCCCGCAGGAGGGAACGGTTGTCGGCATGAAGGTGCATACGCCGGGCGGGGTGGTTCAGCCCGGCGAAGTGCTGATGGAACTGGTGCCCGAACAGGACAGCCGTATTGTCGAGGCACGCATCGATCCGAAGGATATCGACGATGTGCATATCGGCATGACGGCGCGGGTGCGGATCAGTGCCTTCAATGCGCGCACGACCCCGATGCTGAGCGGGGTGGTTACCGATGTTTCCGCCGACCGCTTCACCGATCCGGTATCGGGGCGGGCCTATTTCACGGCCCGTATCCGCATGGATGACGGCGGCGGGCAGGCACCGCTGCTGGTGCCGGGCATGCAGGCGGATGTCTTTCTGGTGACGCGCGAACGCACGGTGCTCGATTATCTGCTGGAGCCGGTCAGCCGCAATTTCGAAAAGGCCGGGCGGGAGACCTGATCCCGGCAGCAATGTTTTCCCCGGGCGGCATGCCGCCGCCTTGGGCTTTCCGCCCCTCGGTTAGCAATGCCTTAACCCTGCGCGCTTATGGTATCCCCTGGTATGTGTATCAACCGGTTGGGAAACCCATGGGCTCTTCTTCCTTCATGACCCGCCTCAAGGATTGGTGGGAAGGATACGAGACGATCGAGGTCGCGAAGGATACCGAACCCTCTGACGAGACGACGTCGGAAGAGGAGGCGGAAGCCGAGATCTGGCATCCCTCGCGTGTCGAGGCAGCGCAACTGCTGTTCGGTATCGGGCTGATGACGCCGGGTGCCGAAGCGGCGATGCAGAAACTGATCAAGCCGCTGGGCATCAACGAGGCCCATACGGTCATCGAACTGGGTACCGGTCTGGGGGCGCTGACCCGTTATATCGCCAGCGAGACCGGCGCCTGGGTAACGGGATATGAGGAAAGCGAATTTCTTGTCGAGGTCGGCAGGGAGATATCGGCCGAGGCCGGTCTGGCCAAAAAGGCCGATATCCGCCAGTCGCCGCTGCTGGAGGTGCCGGTAAAGCCCAAGAGCGCTTATGCCGTGATCTCCAAGGAAGCGCTTTATACGGTCGAAGACAAGAACGCCATGCTGGAAAAGATGCATGACATGCTGCGCCCCGGCGGACAACTTACCTTCACCGATTTTTATGCCGACAAGGATGCGGGTAAGGCGACGGAACACTGGAAGGCAACAGAGGCCAAGCCGGTGTTCCTGTCCCAGCTCGACACCGTGATTGCCAAGCTGAAGGCGTTGAGGTTCGATGTCCGCGTCAGTGAGGATATTACCGCTGAATACATCGAACAGATCCGGGAAGCCTTTGCCAATATGGCCGTGGAACTCGAAAGCCGCGGGGAGCTGGAGCCGGATCTGAGCCGTTCCCTGATGGGTGAGGTAAAGAACTGGAATAAGCGTCTGCTGATGCTGCAGTCGGGCGAGGTTTCCCTTTACCGCATCTATGCTTTTCTGCCCAATGAAGTGAGTTGATAAGCGGTTTCCATGGCGATTGACAGAGGCCGTGACAATCATTATGTTCCCGCCCTCATATGGATTTCGCAGGCCATGGCGGCGCGATGCCGCGGCAAGGGTACCGCGGATGATTTGCTGAAGCAGGTTGCTGTGCGGATGCTGCAGGGCATCCGCCCATCTCAGGATCGAGGTATGTGATGAAGGTCGTTAACTCTTTGAAGTCGCTGAAGAAACGGCACCCCGATTGCCGCGTGATTCGCCGCAAGGGCCGTGTCTATGTTCTGAACAAGACCAATCCGCGCTTCAAGGCCCGCCAGGGCTGAACCGCCGGACTTACGGTTTTCAGGGGCTGTCCGCATTATGCGGACAGCCCTTTTTCATGCCTGTATCCTGTTCTGCGGCTATCCGGCACGGGGAGAAGAACTGCCGGTATTTATCCCGCAATGTGAAAAAAATTCCAAAAATGTGTTTTTGCCTCTGGCCCCATGCCGGGTTTTTCGGCTAGATTGAGGCTGTGTCCTCGATTCCGGCAGGGCGAAAGATACAAAGCGGTCTTTCGCTTCTGTCGTTGTGAAGCGGAAGGCAAGCCGATGAAAATGCCCGATCCCGATACTGCGGTCATCGCCAGAAAGGATGAACTGGCGGCAGGTCTTGCCGCCATCATCGGCGAGGAAGGGGTGGTCACCGATGAAACGGGCCTCAAGGCTTTCGAATGCGACGGGCTGACCGCTTACCAGCAGCCTCCTTTGATAGCGGTGCTGCCCGAGACGGTCGAACAGGTATCGGCCGTTCTCAGATACTGCCGGGAACAAGGCGTGCGCATCGTGCCCCGCGGGGCCGGGACATCGCTTTCGGGCGGTGCCCTGCCGCTGGCCGACGGTATTCTGCTCGGCATGGGCAAGTTCAACCGCATTCTGCAGATCGATTACGACAACCGCCTCGCCCGGGTCCAGCCCGGGGTCACCAATCTGGCGATCACCAGGGCGGTGGAGGCGGACGGCTTCTATTACGCGCCGGATCCCTCCAGCCAGATCGCCTGTTCCATCGGCGGCAATATCGCCGAGAATTCCGGCGGCGTGCATTGCCTGAAATACGGGCTGACCACCAATAACATACTGGGGCTGGAATGCGTGCTGACCGATGGCAGCGTGATCCGTTTGGGCGGTAGTCATTTCGATGGCGGCGGTTACGACCTGATGGGGCTGATGACCGGTTCCGAAGGCCTGCTGGCCGTCATCACCGAAGTGACGGTCCGCCTGCTGCCGACACCGCCGGGGGCGCGGGCGATGCTGATCGGTTTCGATGCACTTGAGGCCGCCGGGGATTGCGTTTCCGCCGTAATCGGTGAAGGCATCATTCCCGCGGGCATGGAGATGATGGACAATTACGCCATCCGCGCGGCGGAGGATTTCTGTCATCCCGGCTATCCGACCGATGCGGCGGCATTGCTGATCGTGGAGCTGGACGGTACGCCGGCGGATATCGAATTCGGGCTTCAGACCGTACGCCGCATTGCCGAGGCGCATGGAGCCAGTTCGGTGCGCATTTCCGAAAGCGAGGAAGAGCGTCAGCGCTTCTGGGCCGGGCGCAAGGCGGCCTTTCCGGCGGTCGGACGGATTTCTCCGGACTACTATTGCATGGACGGGACCATTCCCCGTCATCGCCTGCCCGAGGTTCTGACCCGCATGGCGGAAATGTCGAAACGCTTTGGCCTCAGGGTCGCCAATGTGTTTCATGCCGGCGACGGCAATCTGCATCCTCTTATCCTGTACGACGCCAACGAACCCGGTGAGCTGGAAAGGGCAGAGGAATTCGGCGCCGAGATTCTGAAGCTATGTGTCGAGGTCGGCGGCGTGCTGACCGGGGAGCATGGCGTTGGCGTCGAAAAGCGTGATCTGATGGGAACGATGTTTTCCGAAGAGGATCTGAAACAGCAGCAGCGGGTGAAATGCGCCTTCGATCCGCAAGGGCTGCTCAATCCCGGCAAGATGTTCCCGGTTCTGCATCGATGCGCCGAGCTGGGGCGCATGCACATCCATGGCGGGCGTCTGCCTTTCCCCGATATTCCGAGGTTCTGAACATGAATGAGGTTCTTCGTCCGCGCACCGATACGGAGGTGGCGGAGGCGATCCAATGGGCGGTGGCATCGGAAACCGTGCTGGATGTGATCGGCGGCGGTACCAAGCGGGCTTTGGGACATCCGCTCATCGAGGCGACGGTGCTCGATCTGCGGGATTGTCGGGGGATCGTTTCCTACGAACCGGCAGAACTCGTGATGACGGTCAGGGCGGGCACGCCCCGCCAGGAGGTCGAGGCGGCCCTGGCGGAAAAGAACCAGATGCTGGCCTTCGAACCGATGGATACCGGCTTTCTGCTGGAAGAGGACGGAACGCGCCAGAGTATCGGTGCCGTCTTTGCCTGTAATCTGGCCGGTCCCCGCCGCCCGCGCAGCGGTGCCGCCCGCGATCATCTGCTGGGGGCCAGGGGCGTGACCGGACGCGGCGATGTCTTCAAGACCGGCGGTCGGGTGGTCAAGAATGTGACAGGCTACGATCTGTCGAAGCTGCTGTGCGGCAGTTACGGCACATTGGCGGTCATGACGGAGATCAGCTTCAAGGTGCTGCCGGCCCCCATCGATCTGCGCACGCTGGTTTTCCCCTGCTCCGATCACGGGCAGGCGGCGCGCCTGATGCGCGATGCCGCCAATACCCCCTACAGCCCCGAAGGCCTGGCCTGGCTGGCATATGGCATCGACGGTGCGGGCCGGGTACTGATGCGCCTTGAGGGAAACACCCCGGCACTGGCCGAACGCGCCGCGGCGCTCGCCGCGCTCGCATCCGGGCAATGCCGGGAACTGGGCAGGGATGAAAGCCTGACCCTGTGGCGCGATATACGGGATCTGCGTTTTTTCAACGATCCCGCGCAATGGGTCTGGCGGATCACGGTACCGCCCTTTTCCGGTCCGGCGCTGGCGGCGGATTTGTCCGCTTTGGTTTCGGGGGGGCGCTGCCTTGCCGACTGGGCCGGCGGGCTGGTCTGGCTGGCGCATGATCCGGTCGGCGAGGAGCAGGCCGAAGATCTGGCCGTTCGCCTGCGCCAGCATGCCGAAGCGGCGCAGGGAGGGGCCATGCTGTTCCGCGCCCCCGCCGCGATCCGCAAGCGGGTGGCGGTCTTTCATCCGCGCCCGGCAGCGCTGAGCGCGTTGGAAAAGCGGGTGCGCGAGGCCTTCGACCCCAAGCGCATCCTCTGCGGCGAGCGTATGGGAGGAGTCTGATGAGGACCAGTTTCACCCCGGCCCAGCTTGCCGACCCGGCTGTTGCCACCGCCAACGATATTCTGCGCAACTGCGTGCATTGCGGCTTCTGTACCGCCACCTGCCCCACTTATGTCCTGCTGGGCGATGAGCGCGACAGCCCACGCGGGCGCATCTATCTGATCAAGGCGATGTTCGAGGAAGGGCGGGTGACGGAAGAGACAGTCACCCATGTCGACCGCTGCCTGTCCTGCCTGTCCTGCATGACCACCTGTCCTTCGGGGGTGGATTACATGCACCTGGTCGATCTGGCCCGCGAACATATCGAAACCCATCATCGCCGCCCGCTGGCAGAGCGGGTATTGCGCAGTCTGCTGGCGTGGGTGCTGCCCCGTCCGGCCCTGTTTCGGCCGGCCTTGTGGGCGGCGGCGCTGGCGCGGCCGCTGAAAAAACTGATGCCGCGCCGTCTTGGCGCCATGCTCGATCTGGCCCCCGCGCGCCTGCCGAAATCCTCTGCCGCCGACGGGCCGGGCGTGAAGCAGGCCCAGGGGGCCAGGCGGATGCGTGTGGCCATGCTGACCGGTTGTGCCCAGCGGGTGCTGGATGCGGATATCAACGATGCAACGATCCGGCTGCTGACCCGGTTGGGCTGTGAAATCGAAATCGCCCCGGGCAGCGGCTGCTGCGGGGCGCTGACCCATCATATGGGGAAAGCCGCGGCCGCAAAACGGGATGCCCGGCGCAATATCGATGCCTGGATGGCCCTGCACCGGCAGGAAAAACTCGATGCGGTGCTGATCAATGCCTCAGGCTGCGGTACCACGGTCAAGGATTACGGCACGATGTTCCGCGGCGATGCCGCTGCCGGGGATGCAGCCGAAATCGCCGCCCTGGCCCAGGATGTCAGCGAGGTGCTCGCCAAGCTCGATCCGGCCTCCTGGCCGGTGGTGCGTGAACGCGTCAGGGGGGTGAAGGTTGCTTATCATGCCGCCTGTTCCCTCCAGCACGGGCAGAAGATCCGCTCACTTCCCAAGGAACTGCTGAAGGCTGTGGGCTTCGATGTGCTCGAACCGGCCGAAGCCCATCTGTGCTGCGGATCCGCCGGTACCTACAACATCATGCAGCCTGAGCTTGCCGGCCGTCTGAAGGAACGCAAGCTCGGCAATCTGCGCCGCACCGGTGCGGATATCGTCGTGGCGGGGAATATCGGCTGCATCGCCCAGATCGCCTCGGGGGAGGGGATGAAGGTGCTGCATCTGGTACAGCTTCTCGACTGGGCCACGGGCGGTCCCGTGCCCGAAGCGCTCCGCCAGGGCTGAACGCTACCCTGCCGGTTGTGCCTGCGGCAGGCGGCAGACCGCCTGAAGGCAGCCGGTTTCATGCGGCAAAAGCCGCAATTGCCCGCCATGGCTGGCGATGATTTCACGAACGAAGGCGAGGCTGAGGCAATCGCTTCCCTCACCGCCCAAGGCATGACGGCTGCCATCGGCAAGGTGAGAGAAACCTTCCTGACGGAAGATCAGGGCAAAATTCCGCCCTCTTTCCCCCGCGGAGAGATCGAGGCCGATACGGATGGGTTCAGGCGCGGGCGTCGCCTCTGTCATGGCGAGGATCAGGCGCGTAAAACAGCGCTGCATCAGCCCGCCGTCGCATTCAATGACAAGATCGCCGGGAATCGGTTCATCCATGCGGGGCGGCGGCAGGCGGCGTTCACGCTCCAGCAGGTGCAATGCGCCGTCGAGCAATTCGCCGACGGGCCATAAACGCCAGCCGGCCTTCTCTGCCTGCAGATCTTCAGATCCCCGGGCCAGATGCAGCATGATCTCCAGACGTTCCAGCAGGGCGCGGGCATCCTGCAGCATCCCGCTGCAGGCGCTGCGATAACGGGGATTGGCAAGAGGGCCGTATAATTCGCGCTCGAAACATTCGAGAAAGCCGATCATGCTGTTCAGCGGCGTGCGCAATTCATGGCCGAGCGTGGAATACAGGGCCCGCCGCCGCTCTGCGAATGCATGGGCTTCCTGGCGGAGGCCGGCTTCCCGGTCCTCGAGAAGCCGCTGGCGGCTGATGTCGCGGATAATGCCCCGGAAGCCGCTGAAACGCCCCGAGTCGGGATCGAAGACCGGCAGACCGCTGAGGAGGATACGGCTGCCATCCGCCATGTCGAGCGGCAGGGCGCTGAAAGGAATATGCCGCTGCAGATGCATGGCCAGCCGTTCCAGCACGTTATCGAAGGGATCGTTGCTGCCGGCAGGCGCTGCGAAACGGCTTTTCAGCCTGTCGATCAGGTCTGCATCGCCTTCTGCGCCGCTCATGCACAGTACGGCTTCAGCCGGCGGAGAAAGATAGACCACCGTGCCGGCGGCATCGGTTTCCCACAAACCGTCGCCGATCAGGGCACTGAAATCGGCGAAGCGGTCGCGCCAATGATTGTCGAGGCGGGCGAGCGTATCGTCCTGCATTGGCGGTCGGGATGTTTTATGCATGAATCATCGGTCTTGCAGGGGGTGTATCGCGTAATATCCGTATATCTCCCCCGGTAACGGCACAATAATGCGATTCGCCGGCGCTGACCATAGCGATGGTTGTGCCAAACAACAAATATACCCGGAAAGCTTTCTGCAGGGACCTGCCCGTCGCCTTGCGTGGTTGCCGGGTCAGGATTCGAGCAGATAGACTTCGATCGGCTGGCTGCGTCCGGGCAGACGGTGCATGCCGGCGCAATGGTGGGGAAGGTCTTCGTGCATGGCGGTTCTGGTGTCGCGGCTGAAAAGGATGCATACATCGCCGCATTCCTTTTTTGCGTAAAGCTT
>JALXAG010000030.1 GCA_026992315.1 Sneathiellales bacterium
TTTCATATTGTTCTTCTCCCTTATCGCCTCCCTGGAGCATATCCGGGCGTGACTTTATCACCGGATTGCCACGGGCCAAAACCCGTTTGCGCTGTATAGGATACGATCCGCATCAGGGGCAGGGCGGCTGTCTGGCTTTACTATCAGCCCCGCCCTCCGGCAGGACGACATGCATGCTGCAACCAACAGCAGAAAAGAAATTAAAATTTTTATTTTTTATTTACGACAAATGCCTCTATAAATGTCACGAAATAATCATATAAAATCGCGGCTTTATTTTACGCCAGATTAATCCGGGTGTTGCAATATTGGAGCATGCACGCTTTGGATCAGAGAGTACAGGCATGAATAAAACCGCCCCGATTGCAGGTGAAAACGATATTGTCGGCTTTACGGTCGAAAATACCGGCTCCACGCCCCGCGCGGCGCATATTCAGACATTCGGTCAGGTCTTTGTTGCCGGCGACGTGCCTGCCGGCAGCCAGCTGATGGCACGAATCGGCGACCGGCTTTATCCCGTTCAGATGGATGTGAAGGCAACCCATGACGACGGCTCCGTCCGTCATGCCATCCTGTCGGTCAATGTGCCCGATCTAGGCCCCGGCGAACAGCTCGACGTGATGCTGACCCCGGCCGATACGCCGCAGGCCGCGGCAGCTCCTACCGCGGAAGAAGCGGCCAGCACCCTGCTGGACAACGGTTATGACTTCAAGGCCGACCTCAGCTTCCCCGACGGCACGTCGGCAACCGTGGATGCCGCAGCCCTACTGCGCGAAGCCATTGCCGACGGCGGCCTGCAGAGCTGGATCAACGGCCCCCTGAGCAACGAATTCACCGTCAGCGCCCGCGTCGGCGATCAGCTTGAAGTCCGCTTCGATATCCGCGCCAATGCCGATGGCAGCGTGCGCACCGATGTTTCGGTCCATAACGATTACGCCTATAACGGCACGCCGGAAACCATCACCTATGACATTGCCTTCAGCGAAAACGGACAGACCGTCTTCGCCCAAAGCGGGCTCGATCACTATGCGCGGGCGAACTGGCACAAGCAGTTCTACAGTGGTGGGGAGAAGCCGCTGCATATTGTCCGCGATGTCGCCTATATGGAAGAAAGCGGCGCCATTCCCGGGCTGGACACCAGCATAGAAATCGGACAAAGCCGTCTCGATTCCGATGCCCAGCGCCTTGCCGAGGCCGATACGGGGCCGCTTGGCCCGGCGCTGAATCAAACCTATATGCCGGGAGTCGGGCAACTTGCCGGCGACAATGTCGGCCTGATCAGCGGCTTTCAGGCCCGTTATCTGCTGTCGCAGGACGAACGGGCCGAAGAGATCATGCTGGCCAATGCCGACGCCAGCGGCGGCATTCCCTGGCATCTGCGCGATCCGGACACCGGCATGACCACCACCATCGCCGACCACCCCGGCATGCGGCTGTTCCCCGGGCAGGACGGCAAGGGCGAGGATGCCTTCGGCGAACGCTACAACCCGCGCCCCGACAGCGGCTGGACACCGGACACCGCCCATCAGCCGGCCCTGAACTATCTGCCTTATCTGCTGACCGGCGATCAGTACTATCTGAACGAGCTGCAGGCCCAGGCCGTCTTCAATGTCGCCAGCCTCAACGTGAACAGCCGCGGCTTCGATCAGGGCATCGTGCTGGAAAACGACCAGGTGCGCGGCCAGGCCTGGACCATGCGCACCCTTTCGGACACCGCCTTCATCACCCCCGACGACAACCCGCTGAAAAGCTATTTCAGCGATCTGTTCGACCGCAACATGAAGGCCTATGTCCAGCATTACGTCACCGAAGGCGCCATGGACAGCGCCGGCGATGTCGAAGGCTATATCTTCAATGTCGCCAACCGCTATCCCGGTGCCATTTCGCCCTGGCAGGACGATTATTTCACCATGGCCATCGCCCAGGCGGCCCTGCGCGGCAATGAGGATGCGCAGACCCTGCTTGAATGGAAAACCGGCTTCACCGCCGGCCGGTTCCTTGCCGGGGACGAGGGCTTCGACCCGCTGGCGGGTACCGGCAACGGCCCGGGCGGTTCGCGCTTCTTCGTGTTCAACGGCGAAACCGGCGAAATCTACAGCACCTGGGAACAGGTCTACAAGGCCAGCTTTGCCCCCGGCGAGGAACCGCAGGATCTGGCCTATGTCGGCAGTGCCGGCGGTTATACGGCCGTGGCCCGCGGTGCCCTGGCTCAGCTGATATCGGCCACCGGCTCGACCGATGCGATGGAAGCCTATGGCTTCGTCGTCAGCCGCACGGAAAACACCAATATGATCCGCGGATTCAAGGGCAATCCCAAATGGGCCTTTACCGCCAGGCTGGAAGACGGCAGCCGGCTGACCGAGGATGTCATCGAGGTCGGAAGAAGCGGCAACGATGTCATGGCCGGAACCGACCGTGCCGAACTGCTGCATGGTGCCGGGGGCGACGATGTCATTACCGGCGGCGGCGGCATCGATCTGCTCTTCGGCGGCAGCGGCGGCGACAGCCTGCAGGGCGATGGCGGCAACGATTATCTGTTCGGCGGCGATGGCGCCGATATTCTGGCCGGCGGCGCCGGAAACGATTTCCTCAAAGGCGGTAATGGTGCCGACCTCTTCGTTCTCGGCGAAGGCGGCGACCGCATTGCCGATTTCACCGGCGGGGAAGACCGTATCGACCTTTCCGCCCTCGATCATCTCGCCGGTGGTTATTCGCTGACACAAACAGGCGAGGGTCTGCAGATCCGCATCGGCGACGGCGGCGATATCGTCGCCACCCTCGATGGCGTCAGCGCCACGGATTTCGACTGGCAACGCGACGTCATCAGCAGCCACGACACCGCCACCCTGACGTCCCCTCCGCCGACCGATTCGCCCTCCGACCCGGTGCAGGACGGCGGCAGCGCCACGCCCCCGCCGGCCGATTCCGGTACTGGCGGCAATAACGATGGCGGAACCAACGGCGGCGGCGATCTGCCCTTGCCCTCCCCCGGTATCAGCGATATCGACCTGACCCACTGGATCAACACGGCCCTGGCGCCCGTTACCGGAGATCGCGGCAGCGATGTCCTGCAGGGCAGCAGCGGCGACGACCTGCTCGACGGCGGGCGCGGATACGATGTGCTGATCGGCGGGGCGGGCAACGACCTTTATGTTTTCGATCACTTCCGCGATCAGGCGGTGGAAGATCGAAGCGGCGGTATCGACACGGTCATCGCCTATCAGGACCAGCAGCTCGGCGACAATCTGGAAAATCTGCTGCTGGAACGCGGACGCATCGCCAAGGGCAACGCGCTGGACAACACCCTTGTCGGCAACAGCCACAACAACATTCTGCGCGGTTTCGACGGCGACGACACGCTTTATGGCGGCGGCGGCATGGACGAACTGTTCGGCGGCGGCGGCAACGACACTTTCGTCTATGACAGTCTCGGCGAAAAGGATATCGTGCGCGACTTCCAGAAAGGGGCCGATGCGCTCGACCTGCGCGGCCTGACGGATGCTTTGGGCAAGGATGCCGCAACGCTGGTGAACGATGGTTATCTCAGCCTCGTGCACGGCCGCGCCGCCACCCATGTCCTTTACGATGCCGATGGCGCCGCCGGATCGCAACAGGCCCGGATCATTGTCACCGCCTATGTCGAAGGCGAGGACAAGGCGCTCGATTTCGGCACCGACATCTGGCTGTAAAAGCCCGGGCGCCGGGGCCTGAAAAGCTGCCTCTCCGCCCCCTGCTTCCGTGACCGGTTCGATACCCTTGACGGCCACGGGCAAGGGGGCGGATACCTTCTTCCCGGCACCGCCGCCTTCCCTGCGCTGCTGCCGGCCGCCCGAGATCCGGCCGCCTAATGGCTGGTGCCGGCAGAGAAGGTAATCTTGTTATAGACGTTGTATTTTCCCGAGGGCTTGACCATGGGAATGCGCCTGACTTCCTCGAAGGTTTTGGCGTCATAGACGATGATGGCCCCGTCCATCTCCCACAAACTGACCAGGGCATAGGCACCGTCGCGAGTAAATTCCACATGGGCGGCGGTCTTGCCCGGTTCCGGCCTCAGGGTCCGGACGATTTCGAGACTGCGCTTGTCGATGATGTGAATCTCGTCCCTTTTCGGGCCGAAGAACACATCGACCCAGGCATAAGGGGTGTTTTCATGGCTGCGCATGAAAAAGCCCGGCCCGTCGGTTTTGATCGTCCTGATCGTTTTCCAGTTCTGCATGTCGATGATGCTGACCTTGCCTTCGCGCAGATGCGGGCTCGCCATCACCCGCCGCCCCTGCCATATCCAGCTGATGCCGGAACCAAGATGGGGCAGCCCGTCAAGCGCCAGACGGGCGATGGGGCGGCCGACATTGAGATTGACGACCACCGCCGACCTGCCGTCGCGCGAGGAGCCGATCAGATTGCGGTATTCGGGATCGAAGAAAAAATCGTCGAGCGGTTCCTCGATTTCGATCCGCCGCAGCGCCAGCAGGCCCTTTTCCGTCGGCAGGGCCTCGACCATGCCCTTTTCATAGGAATGGACCAGACCGGTATAGACCGGCGGCGCCTGCGGGTCGGTGGAAATCTCCCAGATTTCCGGCACGTCCTTCAGCGCCGCAATGAAGCTTTTACGCGTCGGTGCCTGATAGACGGCGCTGACCCGCGAGGATTCGCCCCCCCTGCCGCGCACATCGAAAATACGCGCGATCGAAAGGTCCTCAGCCTTCAGGATCACCAGCGTATGCGGCAGGTAATTGGCCACGGCGACAAAGCGCCCGTCGGAAGAAATCGCCAGATTGCGGGTATTGATGCCCGCGCGCACCTCTGCCACCATCCTCAGGGTGTACAGATCGTATTTGCTGATCCAGCCATCGCGGGAGGCAAAAAAGACATAGCGCCCGTCAGGGGTGAATTTCGGCCCGCCATGCAAGGCGAAACGGCTTTTGAAACGGGCAATCCGTTCGAAGGTATCGCCGTTGAGAATGCTGACATGATGATCGCCCGTTTCCACCACCACGAACAGGTTCAGCGGATCGGCATCGAATAACGGCTTGTCCGTTTCGGGAATGCCGGAATAGAGAATGCGGCTGGCCTCGATCTGCGCCCGGGACCAGACCGGCGGGACGGCGGGTGGCGTATAGATCAGGTCGGCCAGGGCCGCGATCTGATCGGCGGAGAGCACATCGGCGAAGGCCGGCATCTGGGTCGCCACCGCACCATTGGCGATGATCTTCGCCGCCGCCCCACGGCGCAGGCGGCGCAGGTTTTCCGGCAGCAGTGCCGGCCCTGTCCCCCCCAGCCGTTCCGCCCCATGGCAACCGGCGCAATTGGCCTGGTAAAGCCTGCGTGCATCCTCCGCCGCCACGGCAGACCAGGAGACCGCCAGAACGACGAGAACGAGCAGAAGTTCAGCGAATAACGGTTTCGGCTTCATGGCGCGCTCCGCGAAACGGGGTAACGGTCAGACGCTCGGAAGGGGCATCGAGGCCGATTTCCGCATCCGTCAGATAACAGGCCGGATCCTCGGCCCAGGGATCGCCGGTCAGCTTCATCGCCCGCACCCGGGTATTCCCGCCGCAGATATCGAAATAACGGCAGGCGCCGCAGCGCCCCCCGATGCGGCGCGGCCGACGCTTCAGCCCGGCCATCAGCGGATCGGAGGTATCGGGCCAGATCTGCGAAAAGGGGCGTTCGCGCACATTGCCGATCGTGTAATCCCACCACATGGTATCGGGATGGACATTGCCGAGATTGTCGATATTGGCGATGTTGATGCCGGTCTGATTGCCGCCCCAGCGCGCCAGCAGGGCGCGCATGTGTTCAGCCAGATGCGGAAAACGCCGCTGCACCCAGAACAACAGATAGACCCCGTCGGCATCGTTGTTGCCGGTGACGAATTCCCGCCCCGTATTGCGGCAGACATTATCCCACGCCGTCTCGAACAGCAGATCCATGGCCCTGCGGGTGGTGGCCAGCGCCGCATCGTCGCCGCGGTTCTTGTTACCGCGTCCGGCATAGACGAGGTGGGAGAAATAGAACTTGTCGATCTCCTCCTCCTCCATCAGGGCCAGCAGCCTGGGCAGCTCTTGGTGATTGTCCATGGTCATGGTGAAGCGGATACCGACACGGATACCGGCATCGCGGCACAGGCGGATACCGTTCAGCGAAGCCTCATACGCCCCTTTCATGCCGCGAAAGGCATCGTGAACGGCACCGGTACCATCGAGGCTGATACCGACGTAATCATAGCCGGTTTCGGCAATGGCCCCGATATTGGCGCGATCGATCAGCACGCCGTTGCTGGAGAGACCGACATAAAAACCCATCGCCTTGGCCCGGCGGGAAATATCGAAGATATCCGGACGTAGCAGCGGCTCCCCGCCCGAGAGAATCAGCACCGGCACACGGAAATTCTTGAGGTCCTCCATCACGGCGAACACTTCCTCCGTGCTCAGTTCGCCGGGGAAATCGACATCGCCGGAAATGGCATAGCAATGCTTGCACAAAAGATTGCAGCGGCGGATCAGATTCCAGATGACCACCGGGCCGGGCGGATTGCGCTTCGGCGGCAGCGGTCCGATGCCGTTTTTTTCGCAGGCGGCGATTTCCTGCATGAACTGGCTCAGGCGGAACATGGTTCTTTCCTTTCGGGGCCGAGGCGCAGCCCGGTTTTCTTGAGAATGCGCTTGCTGAACAGAATATCGTGCGCGCGGCAGTCCTTGCCCAGCATGGCCGCAATTTCGCCGACGCGGGCGCGCACCTCATCGCGACTGCGCCCATGAACCATCGCGAACAGGTTGTAGGGCCAGTCGGGCAGATGGCGGGGACGGCGGTAACAATGGCTGACGAAATCGAGCGCGCCGATCTTCCGCCCCAGGTCACCGGCACGTTCATCGGCGACATCCCAGACCGACATGCCATTGGCCGTGACTCCAAGCGCATAATGATTGGGGACGATCCCCATGCGGCGGATGATCCCGCGCGCGGCCATGGAACGCAGCCGTTCCATCACCTCATCGGCGTTCAGCCCCAGATCGGCGGCCAGGGCGTGATAGGGCCGCGCCACCAGGGGCAGGCCGCCTTCCGTCGCCCGGATGATCCTGCGGTCGGTTTCATCCAGCATCGTCATTGCAGATCCACCCTGAAACAGATGAAAAATTCCTCCTGCTTGGGCATATCGTGCACCGCAAGCCCGGTTTCCCGCTCGATCTCGGCAATCACTGCGGCGATGCGCTCCGCCTTGTCGGTGGCGATGACGAACCACATATTCAGCCGGTGTTCGCGTTCGTAATTATGAGCGACCTCGACATGGGCATTGACGATCGCCGCCACCTCCCCGAAACGATCCTCCGGCACGGCCATGGCCGCCAGCGTCACCGCCCCGCCCAGCTTTTCGGCATTGTATAAAGGGCCGAAGCGGGATATGGCACCGGCCTCCTCCAGGCGGCGGAGGCGGGAAATCAGCTCGTCCTCCGTCATGTCGAGGGTGGCGGCTGCCTCGGCGAAGGGGCGCTGCGAAATCGGGAATCCGCCCTGGAGGGCATTGACGATCCGTTTGTCCGCCGCATCCAGCGCGACGGCTTGCCGCCGTTTCGCCATCACGCCACCCTTGCCTTCGGCGCCGAGCCGCTGCCGGCAGGCGCACCGAACCGGGCACCGCACTGCTTGAAGCAACGCCAGGAAAACAACACGGCGCGATCGACGGATTCCAGCCCCTCCGCCGCCACGATGCGGCCGATGATGTCATGCACTTCATCGCGGCTGCGGCCATGGATCATGCAGAACAGATTATAGGGCCAGTCCGGCAGGCGGCGGGGCCGGCGGTAACACAGGGTGACCGGTTCATGACGGGCCAGGCGGACGGCGATTTCATCCACCCGGTCATCGGGAATGTCCCAGACTACCATGGCATTGGCCGTATAGCCCAGCCTGCGGTGGCGGACGACCAGGCCGAAGCGCTTGATCGTCCCCTCCCTGCGCATCCTCTCGAGACGGGCGATCACCTCCGCCTCTTCCATGCCGAGGACCGCGCCGATGGCCTCATAGGGGCGGGGCACCAGGGGCAGACCGTCCTGAATGGCCCTCAGAATGGCCAGGTCGCGTTCCTTGACGGCAGTCATACGGCAAACCCCAGATCGATATGATAAGCATGCTCAAGGGGCAGGTTCAGAACTTCCAGCCCCGTCTGCCGCCGGATCGCCGCCAGCACCCGCCCGACATCGGCGGCAGTGGCAGCGGTGACCACAAACCAAAGATTGAAGCGATGTTCGCGGGCGTAATTGTGATTGACCTCCGGATGGGCGGAGACGATTGCCGCCACCGCCTCCAGCGCTTCTTCCGGCACCGCCATCGCCGCCAGGGTACTGGC
>JALXAG010000031.1 GCA_026992315.1 Sneathiellales bacterium
AAACTGCGTCGGCGTCAGGTCATGCACCATCAGCGATGAAAAAATCGATGCATGGCGCTGGGAAACCTGACGCAAAATGAATCCGACCTGTTCATGCAGCCGGTATTCCCGTTCTTCATCCGGTTCAGCCGCCCGATCCGTCTGTTCCGCCATCATTGCCATTCCGCCTGTCTGCTGAAACATCAAAGCCCGCCCTGCCATCGCCGGATGGCAAACGAACCGTTCCTTGCTGATAGCGCATTTTCAGGCGATTATACAGACAAATAGGCATTGCGGGTTTGTTCATCCGCCTCCAGATCGGCCATGGTGCCATCGAAACGGATCTGCCCCTTCTCGATGATCAGTGCCCTGTCGGCAACCAGACGGGCAAAATGCAGGTTCTGTTCCGAAACCAGTACGGTCAGGCCCTCGCGCTTCATTTCCTGAATGGTGAAGGCCATCTGCTCCACAATCACCGGCGCGATCCCTTCGGAGGGTTCGTCGAGCAGAACGAATGCCGGATTGCCCATCAGGGTGCGGGCGATGGTCAGCATCTGCTGTTCGCCGCCGGAAAGCTGCTTGCCGAGATTGCCGCGCCGTTCCGCCAGATTGGGAAACAGGGCAAACAGCCGCTCTTCATCCCAGAAGGGCAGACCGTCCCGGCGGGGCTGGCGGCCGACTTCGAGGTTTTCCTGCACGCTCAGCTGACCGAAGATACGCCGTTCCTCCGGCACGTATCCCAGGCCGAGGGAAGCGATTTCATGGGGGGCCAGCCCTGTGATGGCACGACCCTGAAAACGGATTTCGCCGCCTTCGGCGCGCAGCAGCCCCATAATGGTCTTCATCGTCGTGGTCTTGCCCGCACCATTGCGCCCCAGCAAGGCCACCACCTGCCCCCGCGTCACGGAAAAACCGATGTCGTGCAGAATGCGCGCGCGCCCGTAACAGGCGCTGACATGGCTGAGTTCAAGCATGCGCCCCTCCCGCGCCGTCGGTGGCATACATGGTGCCGCCGCCGAGATAGGTTTCCTGTACCCTGGGATCGGCGCGCACCGCCTCGACCGGGCCGGCAGCCAGCAATTCGCCGCGATTGAGCACCATCACCCGGTCGGCATGGGCGAACACCACATCCATGTCATGTTCGGTAAACAACACCGAAACTCCCTGCCGGGCAACGATATCCGCCGTCAGCGCCATCAGCGCCAGCCGTTCCGCCGGGGCCATGCCCGCCGTCGGCTCGTCCATCAGCAGCACTTTCGGACCGTGAGCCAGGGCAACCGCCAGCTCCAGGCGCTTGAGATCGCCATAGGCCAGAATCCCGGCCAGCCTGTCCGCCTGCCCCGCCATGCCCACCATGTCCAGCAGCTCCAGCGCCCGATCGCGGTACAGGCCGGATGCCCGCGCCCATAGGGACAGGGTCCGCCTGTGATGGGAAATCAGCGCCATCTGCACGTTCTCCGCCACGCTCATCGACGGATAGGTCGCCGTGATCTGAAAGGTGCGGCCAATCCCCAGGCGCCAGATCTGACGCGGCTTCAGCCCGGCCAGTTCCCGGCCCTGAAAGCGGATCGATCCGCTATCGGGGCGCAGCTGCCCGCCCAGCATGTTGAAGCAGGTGGTCTTGCCCGCGCCGTTCGGTCCGATCAGCGCCAGCAGCTCCCCCTGACGCAGGGTGAAGGAGACATCCCTGACCGCTGCCAGCGATCCGAAGGATTTGCTCAAGCCCTCGACGGTCAGAATATCCGTCATCGCCCGCCCTCCCGGGTTGCGGAAAGGCGCAGCGCCAGGCGCAGCAGGCGGGTGAAATACCCGGTCACGCCCAGCGGCGCCACCACCACGATCAGCAGAATGATCGCGCCGAAAATCGCCCGCCAGTAATCGATGCGGCTGACCCAGTCTTCCAGCAGGGTGAAGACGGTGGCGCCGACCACCGGCCCGGCGGCGGATTGCACCCCGCCCAGCAGCACCATGATCAGGGCATCGATGGAACGGGGTATGGCCAGTTCGTCAGGGAAAATGGAGCCCTTCGAGAAAACATAGACCCCGCCGGCCACCCCGGCGAAGGCCCCGGCAAGGATAAAGGCGAACCATTGATGGCGGCGCAGATCGATGCCGATGGCTTCGGTCCTGACCGGGGAATCGCGCCCGCCGCGCAGAACGTAACCGAAGGGCGCCCGGGCGATATGGCGCAGGGCATATATGCCGCCGCCGCACAAGGCGAGCGCCAGATAGTAATATACCGTCTTGTCCGAAGCCCAGGGCGAAGGCCAGATGCCGAGAATGCCGTCATCCCCCCCGGTGACGTCCTGCCACTGAAAGGCCACGGACCAGAGAATCTGCGCCGCGGCAAGGGTCAGCATCGCCAGGTAAACCCCGCTCAGGCGCACGCAGAACCAACCGGCCAGCAGGGCCCCGACAGCGGCGGCAAGCGGAGCGGCAACCAGCCCG